>JAHFOZ010000169.1 GCA_023261405.1 Planctomycetota bacterium | reverse complement strand
GTCCCCGCCATCCCCGCGATCGAGAGCCTGACGGGACTCCTCGATCGGAACCCGACCCTTGCCCTCTGGGCCGCAGAGGTGTCGATGAGAAAGGCGGCCGTCGAGCTGGCGAGGTCGCACGCCGTCCCGGACCTGACCCTCGCGGCCGGCTACAAGCGCTACACGGTGAGCGCGGGAGACGACGTCGACACCCTCCTGGTGGGGTTCTCGATTCCCCTTCCCATCTTCAGCCGGAATCAGGGAGGCGTCCGAGAAGCCCTCTCCCGCGTGGCCCGGTCGCAGGAAGAGCGCCGGCTCGCGGAGGTCCGGCTCGCCGGGGAGCTGGGAGAGAGTTACAAGGCGCTCTCATCGGCCTACTCGGAGGCGACGGCGTTGCGGGACACCGTCCTGCCCGGCGCCCAAAGCGCCTTCGAGGCGGTGAGCGAGGGCTATCGGTTGGGAAGGTTCGGACTGCTGGACGTCCTGGATTCCCAGCGGACGCTCTTCGAGGTCCGTTCCCAGTACGTGCGGGCCGCCACGGAGTATCACAAGGCCGTTGTGGATGTGGAGCGCCTGGTCGGCGACCGCCTTGAGTCCACGAAATAGGATCATAGGGAGAATGCTCATGATGAAACAAGTGATGTCCAGGCTCGTGGCGCTTGCGCTCCTGCCGCTCTCCGCGCTCCTCGGCTCCTGCGACGAGAAGGCCACGGGCGGACCGCACGGCTCGGCAGCAATGGGCCAGGCGGGAGCCGACGGCCCGGCCAAGGGACCCCACGGAGGGCGCCTCCTCCCCGATGGTGAATTCGAGATCGAAGTCACCATTTTCGAGCGCGGAGTCCCTCCCGAATTCCGGGTGTACGCCTACCAGTCGAAGAAACCGCTGGATCCGGCCGACGTGGCGCTTTCCATCGAAGTTCACCGTCTCGGCGGTCGCGTGGACAAGATCTCCTTTCGGAAGGAGGGGGACTTCCTTCGGGGCGACAAGGAAGTCTACGAACCCCATTCCTTCGACGTGAAGGTGGCCGCGGAGTGGAAGGGAAAGACTTGCCGCCTGGCTTACTCCCAGGCCGAGGCGCGCACGGAAATAGGGCCCGAAGCCCGGAAGAGCTCCGGGGTCGAGATCGAGGTATCTGGGCCGGCCAAGATGAAGAGTATCCTCGAACTTTCGGGGGAGATCGCGCTAAATCCCGACAAGGTGGCCCACATCGTCCCCCGCTTCGACGGAGTCGTGACGGAGATCCGAAAGAACCTGGGGGACAAGGTCGCCCGGGGAGAGGTCATCGCCCTTCTCGACAGTCGCGAACTGGCCGCGGCGAAACTTGAATACATCCAGGACCTGCACAAGGAGAAGTTCGCCAAGGCGTCCTTCGATCGGGAAGAGCAGCTCTGGAAAAAGAAAATCTCTCCCGAGGAAGAGTACCTCATCAGGCGCCATGCCCTCGAATTGGCGAAGGTCGCCGTCCACGGATCCGGGCAGAAACTCAGGGCGCTGGGGCTCCTCGCCGCCGAGATCAAAACCCTGGCCGAGAGCCACGACTCGGACAATCGGGATGAAAACCTCGCGCGGTACGAGCTCCGGGCCCCGCAGGACGGGGTGGTGATCGAGAAAAACGTCGCCTTGGGCGAAGCCGTCAAGGACGACACCGACATCTTCACGATCGCCGACCTGGGGACGGTGCTGGCGAAGGTCACGGTGTATGACAAGGACCTCAAGTTTGTGCGCGGCAACCAGGAGGTCCTCGTAAAATCGGACACGCTCGGGATCGAAGCGCAGGGCAAGGTGGCCTACCTGGGTCCGCTGATCGGGAAGGAGACCCGGGCGGCCAAGGCCCATGTGGAGATCCCCAACCCGGAGGGCCTCTGGCGGCCGGGTCTCTTCATCGCGGTCCGCCTCGTCCAGGAGGAGTTCACCGTACCCGTCGCGGTCCGAGCGGAAGCCATCCAGCGCTTCAGGGACTGGGACGTCGTCTTCATCCAGGACGGGAACCTCTTCGAGGCCGTCCCCCTGGAGATGGGACGCCGGAATGAGGAATGGGTGGAGGTCGTGGGGGGCCTGGCGGCCGGCATGAAGTACGTTTCCAAGAACAGCTTCCTGATCAAGGCGGACATCCTGAAGTCCGGAGCCAGCCATGACCATTAGCGCGGGACGGGAGCGCGCCGGTTTCAGGGGACGGGTGAGAACGTCCCGAGCGGCTTCTTAGATACGGGAGATTTATGCTCGACCGAATCTTGTCCTTTGCGGTCAGGAATCGCTGGTTCGTCCTCATGGGGGTGGCGGCGCTCGCCGCCGTGGGCGTCTACAGCTTCCAACGGCTCCCCATCGACGCGGTCCCGGACATCACCAACGTCCAGGTCCAGATCAACACCGAGGCGCCCGGGTTCTCACCCCTCGAAGTCGAGCAGCGGATCACCTTCCCCGTGGAGACCGCGATGGCCGGGCTGCCGCAACTGGAGCACACCCGCTCCATTTCGCGATACGGCCTCTCCCAGGTGACCGTCGTCTTCCACGACGGGACGGACATCTATTTCGCCCGGCAGCTCATCAACGAACGCGTCCAGGAGGTCAAGGGAAAGCTCCCTCCCGGGATCGAGCCGGCCATGGGCCCGATCGCGACGGGGCTGGGCGAGATTTTCCTCTGGACCGTGGAGCCCGAGCCCGGCGCCCTGTCCAGCGACGGGACTCCCTACACGTCGACCGACCTCCGGACCATCCAGGACTGGATCGTGCGGCCCCAGCTCCGCAACGTCCCCGGCGTGGCGGACGTCAACACGGTGGGCGGATACGAAAAGCAGTTCCACGTGACGCCCGATCCCGCGAAACTCATCTCTTACGGCCTCACCTTCCAGGACGTCCTCGGGGCCCTCGCCAAGAACAATTCCAACGTCGGAGCCGGGTACATCGAGCACAGCGGGGAGCAGTACCTCATCCGGGCTCCGGGCCAGGTCCGCGACCTGGAGGAGATCAGGCAGATCGTGATCGGCAACCGCGACGGGGTGCCCCTCTACATCCGCGACGTGGCGGAGGTGCTCCTGGGGAAGGAACTCCGCACCGGGGCGGCCACGGAGAACGGCCGGGAAGTCGTCCTGGGAACGGTCTTCATGCTCATGGGCGAGAACAGCCGGACGGTGTCCCAACGGGTCGCTGAGAAGATGCGGGAGGTGAATCGGACGCTCCCCGAGGGGGTGGTCGCCAAGACGGTCTACGACCGGACAAACCTGGTGAACGCGACGATCGAGACCGTACGGAATAATCTCCTGGAAGGCGCGGTCCTGGTCGTGGTCATCCTGTTCCTCTTTCTCGGGAATGTCCGGGCGGCGCTTCTGACCGCCCTCATCATCCCCCTTTCGATGCTGTTCACCATCACGGGAATGGTCGCCAACAAGGTGAGCGGGAATCTGCTCAGCCTCGGGGCTCTCGACTTCGGCATCATCGTGGACGGGGCCGTCATCATCGTTGAGAACTGCGTTCGCCGGCTCGGAGCCGAGCAGCATCGGCTGGGACGGCTTCTGGGCCGGGACGAGCGGTTCAGGGTGGTCTTTTCCTCGTCGAGCGAGGTGCTGCGCCCCAGCATCTTCGGCACCGTCATCATCATGGTGGTCTACCTTCCGATCCTGACGCTGAGCGGGATCGAGGGGAAGATGTTCCATCCCATGGCCTTCACGGTCCTCCTGGCCCTCCTGGGCGCCATGATCCTCTCGGTGACCTTCATCCCGGCGGGGATCGCCCTCTTCGTCACGGGCCGCGTCGCCGAGAAGGAGAACTTCATCATGCGGGGGATCAAGAAGGTCTACACGCCCGTCCTGGCGGTCGCGCTCAAGGCCCGGATCGTCGTGGTGGCGGGGGCCCTGGCCCTGATCGCCCTGAGCGGCTGGGGCGCCCTGCGCATGGGGAGCGAGTTCCTCCCCAGCCTCGACGAAGGCGACCTGCTCGTCCACGGTCTCCGCATCCCGGGAACGAGCCTGACCCAGGCCATTGACATGCAAAACGTGCTCGAAAAGAGGATCAAGGAGTTCCCCGAGGTGGACTACGTGTTCGCCAAGATCGGGACCGCGGAGATCGCGACCGACCCGATGCCCCCGAGCGTGGCCGACATCTACGTCATGATGAAACACCGGTCCAAGTGGCCGGACCCCAAGCGGACCAAGGCCGACCTCGTCAGGCACATCGAGGATGGACTCCGGCGGGTGCCCGGAAACAACTACGAGTTCATCCAGCCCATCCAGATGAGGTTCAACGAGCTCATCGCCGGCGTCCGAAGCGACGTGGCCGTCAAGGTCTTCGGGGATGACATGGACCAGCTGGACGAAACGGGAAAGCGGATCGAAGCGCTGCTCGAAAAGATCCCGGGCGCTTCCGACGTCAAGCTGGAGCAGACGACCGGACTTCCCATTCTCACCATCCAGATGGACCGCCGCCAGCTGGCCCGCTACGGCTTGAACGTCTCGGAAGTGCAGGAAGTGATCGAGATCGCGATCGGCGGCAAGGGCGTGGGTGCAGTCTTCGAGGGCGACCGCCGCTTCGAGCTCATCGTGCGCCTCCCGGAACGCCTGCGGGGCAACATCGAGCAGATGAAGAGGATCCCGCTCCTCCTGCCGAACGGAGCGTCCGTCGCGGGCGACGCGGGGAAAGGCGGGACCTCCATCCGCGAAGAGGCTCGCCCCAGCTTCATCCCCCTCGGCGCCGTGGCCGAGTTCAACGTCGCCCCGGGGCCCAACCAGATCAGCCGCGAGAACGGCAAGCGCCATACCATCGTGACGGCCAACGTGCGCGGGCGCGACATTGGCTCGTTCGTCGAGACCGCCCAAACCATGATCCGCGAAAGCGTCCCGATCCCGGCGGGCTACTGGCTTACGTGGGGCGGGCAATTCGAGCAGATGCAGTCGGCGACGAAGCGCCTCCAGGTCGTCGTTCCGCTGGCCCTCTTCCTGATCTTCGTCCTCCTCTTCATCACGTTCGGCGGCCTCAAGGACGCCTTCCTCGTCTTTACAGGCGTCCCGATGGCCCTCACGGGGGGAGTGGCGGCGCTCTGGGTCCGGGGAATCCCGCTCTCGATTTCGGCGGGGGTCGGCTTCATCGCCCTGTCCGGCGTCGCGGTCCTGAACGGGCTGGTCATGATCTCCTTCATCCGGAAGCTCCGCGAGGAGGGCGTGGCGCTCGACGCGGCCATCCTGGAGGGGGCCTCCACGCGCCTTCGCCCCGTCCTCATGACGGCCCTGGTCGCGTCGGTGGGGTTCCTTCCCATGGCGATCGCGATGGGGACCGGGGCCGAGGTCCAGCGCCCGCTGGCCACCGTCGTCATCGGGGGGATCCTGTCCTCGACGGCGCTCACGCTCCTGGTTCTCCCGGTGCTTTACCGGATCTTCCACAGGGTTGACGAACGGCTCGAGCCGGTGCCCGTGATCGTCGTCGCGGATGCGGGTACACCAGCTGTGTCCGATCATCCTCTGGACGACGGGCACTCGCCCCGCCCGTAGCGGGGGGGGCAGCAGGGAGGGTCCGTGGGGAAGCCCATGAAGGAGCTCGTGAGCCCCGCTCGGATCGGTTGCATGGGTCGGGACTCGGCCGCGGGCCGGATCGCGCGCGGCGTTTGATGGAAGGGTGCAGAGATGAAGATGATCGTGGCGTTCGTCCAGCCGTTCATGGCGGAGAAGGTCGTTGCGGCGCTTCACGTCGTTGAGGGACTCTCGGGGGCTACATTCACGGAGGTCCGGGGATTCGGTCGCGGTCGAGGTGCGCGCGCGTCCGACGTGACGGAGGAGGAACTCCTGGGCACGGTACCGAAGGTCCGGATCGAGGCGATGGCGCCCGACGGCCTCGTGGACCGCGTCGTGTGCGCGATCCGTGACTCGGCTCATACCGGGAACCGGGGGGACGGGAAGGTCTATGTGATTCCGCTGGAACGCGCCCTCCGTATCACGACGCGGGAAGAAGGCGAAGGTGCGGTGTAGAGCAGGACCCCAGGCGCCTGATGCTCCTTGGCGCGTATTTACATCTTGAATCGATGGATAGCTGGAGCGTATCTTGCATAGGGCAAGTAGGTGACGTCCCGGCCATGGAGTCGAAGTGAAGGAGATCCGGCAATGCACCTGTTACTGGTGTCCGTGGGCTTCTGGCTCTCCGGGGAGTCCTCTCTCATTCAGGAAAAGACCATCTCTGACGTTCTCTTCGACTTCAGCAAGGATCTGCGGGAAGCGATCAACGCAACCGGAGTCAAGGACAAGGACACTCGATCGCGGCTGTCAAAGGCCGCCCAGGAGAAGTTCAATCGAAACATCAGCAGCGCCGGCGATACCAAGAATCAAAAACCGACATGGGATTATCTGGACGAGTACCTCGACGACATCTCGATGGCGGACAAACACTTCAGGGAGGCGGCGGACAAGGTTGAACGCGGCATGTGGCTGACCGCTTGCAAACAGGCATTCCAACGCCGCAGGGCGGCGAGCAAGGAGCCTGACCCGGTGCCTACGACAGATAAGGTCTACCGGGACCTCAACGACGCACTGGGAAAGATCGAGAAACGCTTTACCCCCGCCGCGGCGGAATTTCGAGCGGCTTCCTATACCGTAGCAAAGGAAGCGTTCACGGCCCTCATCGGGTCGGCAAAATCGCCGGCGGGAGATCAGGAAGCATGGTACACCAGGGAACTTCAGGACGTCGACCGGCTGTATCCCACCCGAACGGACGACGACCGGAAGAAGTTTGCCGTAAGGAACCAACTCCTCAAGAGCTGTGCCAAGGTGGCGTTCGACCGGGCGCGGGTCGCACCGAAGTAGGATGCTCCGACGAGGTCTTCAGGATGGGCTTGGTTGGAGGTATTCTTGATGCGCGTGCATGCGTCCCCGGCCCCCTGTACGAGTTGACGTCGCCTCGTTGACGGGGGCCGCCTTGAGACGGCTCCTCGCGTGTTCGCTCCTCCGTTGTCCCGCTCAAGCGTCCGACAAATCTTGGTCTCTGGACAAGTGCGCCGGCCCTTCCGCCGCGGACGGCACACCGGGCGCATTGGCCGCAACCCGGGGCAGGGGCGGGGGTTGAAGGGAGGGCAAGCTCGAAGGGGTTCGTCGATGAAGGGGCCGGGCCGCAGTCTCGGATGGGCGACCTTGATCGCGCTCGTCCCCGCGGCGCTCCGTGCGGGTGAGGGTGACGAGGCCCAGGTCCGATTCTTCGAGTCGAAGGTCCGTCCCGTCCTCGTCCAGCACTGCTACTCGTGCCACTCCGCGAAGTCCGAGAAGCTCAAGGGCGGCCTCCGGCTCGACAGCCGGGAGGGCCTGCTCAAGGGGGGCGACAGCGGGCCCGCGATGGCGGCCGGGCAGCCCGAGAAGAGCCGCCTCATCCTCGCCGTCAAACAGACCGACGCGGACCTCCAGATGCCGCCGAAGTCGAAGCTGTCCGACGCGATCGTCGCCGACCTCGCGGCCTGGATCAGGATGGGCGCCCCCTGGCCCAAGGAGGCCCCGCCGGCCGCTGAAAGCGCAAAGCCCACTACGGCGGCCGACTACGACCGCCTCCGCAAGGAACACTGGGCGTGGCAACCCCTCAGGCGTACCGCCCCGCCCGCCGTCCGCGATTCCTCGTGGCCCTCGGAGGACCTCGACCGGTTCATCCTGGCGAAGCTCGAGGAAAAGGGGCTGGCGCCCGTCGGTCCGGCCGATCCCTGCACGCTGATCCGGCGCGTGACGTTCGATCTCATCGGCCTCCCCCCGTCCCCCGAGGAAGTCGAGGCCTTTGCGAAGGACCCGTCCCCCGCGGCGTACGAGAAAGTCGTGGACCGCCTCCTCGCCTCGCCCCGCTTCGGCGAGCGCTGGGCGCGCCACTGGCTCGACCTCGCGCGCTACGGCGAGTCGGCGGGGTCGACCCGGAACGTCCCCTACCCGAATGCATGGCGGTACCGCGACTACGTGATCGAGTCCTTCAACGAGGACAAGCCCTATGACCGGTTCGTCCGCGAGCAGGTCGCCGGCGACCTCCTGCCGGGCGCCGGGGACGAGGAGCGGATCGCCACGGGCTTCCTGGTGCTCGGGTCAAAGGATCTCAACGAGCGCAACAACGAGCAATTCCTGATGGACACGATCGACGACGCGATCGACACGACCAGCCGCGCGGTGCTCGGCCTCACCGTGAGCTGCGCGCGCTGCCACGACCACAAGTTCGACCCGATCCCCACGGCCGACTACTACGCGCTCGCGGGCATCCTGAAGTCGAGCGTCTTCCTCCCCGGCGTCGCCAACCGCGGCAAGGGCGGCGGCCAGAACTACCATCACCCGGAACTCCTGATCCCCCTCGGGGTCAAGGCCGAGACCGCCCGATCCGAGCCGGAGCCCGCGAATCCCCGGAAGAAAGGCAAGGCGGCCGGGACAAAGCAGGCCAAGTCCGATCCGGCCGACTCCGCGGGGCCGGCCGCGATGGGCGTTCGGGAAGGGACGCCGGTCGATGCGCGGATCTACCCCCGGGGAGACGTGGACAGCCCCGGCGCCGCCGTCCCGCGAGGGAACCTCTCGCTCTTCAAGCCCGTCGCGAACCCCGCCCGGTCCGGCAGCGGCCGGCTTGCGCTGGCTGACTGGCTGGCGGGTCCGGAGAACCCGCTCACCCCGCGGGTCATGGCGAACCGGATCTGGAAGCACCTCTTCGGGGAGGGCCTGGTCGCCACGGTCGACAACTTCGGGGCGACGGGAGAGAAGCCCAGCCACCCGGAACTCCTCGACCACCTGGCGCTCCGCTTCCGGGACGGCGGATTCTCCGTCAAGGCCATGATCCGCGCGATCGTCCTGAGCCGCACCTACCGGCTCTCCGGCGAGGGCCGGGCGCCGAACTCGGACGTCGATCCCGGGAACCTGTTCCTCTGGCGCGCGAACCGGAAGCGGCTCGACGCGGAGGCGATCCGCGACGCGATCCTTGCCGTGGGCGGGAAGCTCGACCTGGCGTCGCCCGCCGGATCGGTCGTTGCGCAGCTCCCGCCCGGCCAGCCCATCGGAGGCGGGGGCGGGAAGAAGGGCTCGTCTTACGGCGAGGGAGAGAGCCGCCATCGGGGGGTCTACCTCCCGATCGTCCGGGACTACGTGCCGGACTTCCTCGAGGTCTTCGATTTCGCGGAGCCGAGCACGCTCACGGGGCGCCGGGACACGACGACCGTGGCGACTCAGGCGCTGATGCTCCTCAACAGCCGCTTCGTCCTCGACCAGTCGAAGGCGTTCGCGGAGCGCATGCTCGCCCTGGCGTCCCCCGACGAGGGGGCGCGGGTCGAGGCGGCCTACCTCGCGGCCCTCTCGCGGCCGCCCTCGGCGGAGGAGCGGTCGCGGGCGCTCAAGTTCCTGGCCGGGTCGGCCCGTCCGGTCGCGTGGCAGGGCTTCTGCCAGGCGCTCCTCGCGGGCGCGGAATTCCGCTATCTCAACTATCCCCCGTCCATCGAAAGGAAAGCCGAAGATGTGCGACGCTGAGAACGTCTCCCGGCGCCACTTCCTCCGGAACGCGGCGTGCGGGTTCGGCAGCCTGGCGTTCGCGGGCCTGGCCACGGAGGCCGCGGCGCGGGAGAACCCTCTCGCGCCCCGCGCGCCCCATTTCCGGGCGCGGGCGAAGCGCGTCATCTTCCTCTTCATGCAGGGCGGGCCGTCGCACGTGGACACGTTCGATTACAAGCCCCTCCTCCAGCGGGACGACGGGAAGCCGAGGCCGCACGACCGGGACGGGAACGGGAAGGGTCAGGGCGGGACGCTCCTGGGCTCGCCGTGGGCGTTCCGCCCGTGCGGGCAAAGCGGCCTCATGATCTCCGACCTCTTCCCCCATCTCTCGCGGCACGCCGACGACCTCTGCCTCCTGAACGGGATGCACACGGACAACCCGGCTCACCCGCAGGCCACGATCCAGATGCACACCGGGACGTCCCAGTTCGTCCGTCCCTCAATGGGGTCGTGGGTCCTCTACGGTCTCGGGACGAGCAACCAGGACCTGCCGGGCTACATCAGCCTCAGCCCCGTCCAGAACGCCCAGACCTACGGAGCCGCGTTCCTCCCCGCCGCGTACCAGGGGACGGCGATCGGCGGCGCCTCCGGGAACGCGAAGATCCCGAATGTCGCCCCGGGGCTGCCGGCCGACCTGCAGAGAAAGCAGCTCGACCTCGTCCGCGAGATGAACCAGGAGCTCCACGACCGCGCGCCGGACGGCGGGGACGTCGAGGCGGTGATGGG
>JAHFOZ010000168.1 GCA_023261405.1 Planctomycetota bacterium | reverse complement strand
CCTGTGCCTCCTTTGAGCGGTTCGACGGGGGCGCGATGGGGGGGGGAGGAGGGTCCTTGGGGGGCTTGGTCTCTGCGGGCAGGGAACGCTCGAACTCCTCAAGCAGGGCGGCGAGTCCCCAGCCGGAAATCTGGTCGCGGAGCCTCTGGACCTCGGTGGCGGCGCCACGGCGCTGGGCGGCGGCGGCCTGGTCCCTGAGCGGTCCGAGGGCCTTGCGGGCGGCCTCGTTCACGGCGGCCGTCGATTTCTGGATGCCGGCGGTCCATTCGAGGTCGGGGAAGCGGCGCCGGGAGGCCTCGAGGAGGTCGAGGGCAGCGCGAAATTCGCCCTTGCCGGACAGGGCGTCGGCCTTCTCCCGGAGCGCGGCCAGTTCCGTGGCCATGAGGGCTCCGACCCGGGTCTTGAGTGCGTCACGCTCCTTCTGGGCGTCGGCGAGGACGGTCGTGCCGCCGGCGATCGTGACGCAACGCTCGTAGAGCTGGAGGGTCGCGCCCGGGTCGGCCTTGTTCTGGTTCGCATGCTGGCGGGCGGCGTTGAGCGCCTCCCGGGCGGCGGTCTCGCGCGCCTCGTAATTGACGGGATCGGGATTCGGCGGGACCGGGGGTGGAATCGGCGGGGGGATGGGCGGATCGGTCCGCGAGAGATCAGCCGGACCGGGGGAGGGCTTCGCGGGGCCGCCCGAGGAGGTCACGAAGATCGCCACGAGGACGAGCACGATGAGCCCTCCCACCGAGGCGTACACCACGGTCATGGGTGATTTCTCTTCGGGCCCGCGACGGGATGTCCCTGGCCCGGGTTTGGGGAAGACTGCGCCCATGCCGCCTCGCGGCGTGTTCTGGACCGGGTCTGCGGCGTAGCTGGCGCTGGAGCCCTTCTGGGGCTTGGGTTTCCCCATGAGGAGGGTCTCGCGATCCTCGGGGCTGAGCTGGTCCATCAGCCCCTTCGCGCAGTCCTCGCAGGTCGCGTTGTAGTTGATGCGGAAGGCCTTGCCCTTCTCGAAATCCGACCCGAGCAGACGGGTGGAGCACTTGTGGCAGTAGACGATTTCCTGTCCCATGCGGCGTTCCCAGTTTATCACAGTTCCGGGCCGCGGAGAAACGGTGCAGCAAATTCCCGCCGGGGTCGGGCGCGCCTACTTCTTCTGCGGGACCTTGCCGCGGACGTAGAGGCCGGTGAAGGCGCCGAGGACGAGGGCGGGGGCGACCTTCCAGCTGAGGACGAAGTCCTGGAACTTGACCCAGTCGATGTCGATCTTCCCCGCCCTCCACCAGCTGAGCGCGCTCGAGAGCCCCTCGACCGCGCCGGAGGCGATCAGCACGCCGAGGATCGCCCCGAAGAGGAGGAGGACCTTGCCGCCGGCCCCCCAGCGGGCCGACTGGTTGAGGATGCCGGTGGTGATCCAGCCGGCGATGAAGGCCCCGCCGGCCGCCGAGATCACCGTCCCGATCCCCCCCACCGAGTCGGGGAAGACGAACCACTCCACGCCGGCCTGCGCCAGGGCCCAGAGGATGCCCCCGCCGAGCTTCGACGCGCCGGGTTTTTTCTTAGGCTTCTCGTCGCTCACGGAGGGATTGTACCACCCCCGGTGGCCGGGGGCTTTTTCTTTGCGCAGGATTGTTCCGCGTTGACACGTCTACCGGCCGCGATGGTCTCGACCCTCCTCCCGCTCCTCTACCGGGTCTCGCTCCGTACCTGCGCCGGCGGGGACGACGAGGTGGGCGGCCGCACCCAGCCCCAGAGGACCGCGCCCAGCGCCGCGAAGACGCACGCCACGGCCAGCCCGTTCTGCCAGCCGAAGTACTTGCTGAAGTACGGCGTCACGATCGGGGCGAGGAGGCCCCCAAAGTTGCCGCCCGTGTTCATGATCGCCGCCGCCGTGCCTCCCCGGCGCCCCCCCAGCTCGACCGCCGTCGTCCAGAAGGCGGCCTCCGTCGCGCCCATGTACGCCATCGAGATCGAGAACGCCGCCACGATCCAGGCCGTCTTCACCGCCAGGATCCCCACCAGGAGGAGGGCCGCGCTCCCCGCCATCCCGCCGATCGCGACCGCCGCGCGACCCCGCCGCGCTCCGAACCGCGCCACGGCCCGGTCGGTGAGCCAGCCGCCCGCCACCATCCCTGCCGCCATCGCAACCACGCAGATCGTCGAGTAGCCGCGGCTCGGACCCTTCCCCAGCTTGAGCACCGTGTCGAAGTAGTACTCCATCCAGTAGAAGAACAGGTACTGGAAATAGCCCAGCGCCGCGTAGCTCGCCGTCAGGCAGGCCAGGCTGAACCCTCCGATGCCGCCGGCCTCCGGGGCCGCGCCGGCGGACTTCGCCCCCCCTTCGCTCCCCCGGATCTGCCGCCGCTCCTCCTCGTTCACCCCCGGGTGGTCGCGCGGATCGTCCGCCGCGAATCGGGCCCAGGCGACCGCCACCAGCGTCGTCACCGCCGCGCCCGCCGCGAAGGTCCCGGGCCAGCCGATCCAGTCCATGAGGGACCCGACCACGTAGTAGGTCGACGCGATGCCGAGCAGCGCCGCGCAGGTGATCAGGCCGTTCGCCCGGCCGAGCGCCGACGCCGGCACCCATCGCGACGCCGCGTGGGCGCACGCCGGGTGGAGGGGGGCGTTCACCGCCCCCAGGAGCCCGCGCACGACCATGAGCGCCGCGACGAGGAAGGCCGCGGGCACCGTCCAGCCGCAGAGCGCCGTCCCCAGGACGAAGAGCGCGGACCCGAAGCCCTGGATCAGGAGCGCGCGCTTCGCCCCGAAGCGGTCGATGAAGAGCCCCCCCGGGGTCATGAGGATCGTGTAGACGATGAGATAGGCGGAGTAGACCCAGCCCATCGTCGTGGGCTCGATCTTGTACAGCGGGATGATCTGCTCGGTGCCCGCCACCGAGATCGACATCCGGTTGATGTGGCAGAGCGCCGAGTAGGCGAGGAGCAGCCCCACGATCCGGACCCGGACGGCGCTGGGTCGGGCCGCGTCCGTCACCGAGCCTCCAGGCGCGCGATCGATCCAGCCGCCGCCTCGATCACGAGCTCAAGGCTCCCGCGGTCGAACGGGCTCTGCCAGACCTGGTAGAGGTCCAGCCCGTGGAGCGGCGCGGGAGGGAGATACCCGATCGTCCCGTTCACGAGGTTCATGACGCCGATGGCCCGGCCGGGGAACCTCCTGCGGAGCTCCGTCTGGAGCATCGTGTAGGCCTCGTTCGGCTGCCCCACGAGGAAGCCGTCGCCGAGCCGCCAGACCCAGAGGGGCACGCGGGCGGTCGTCCCGTTCCCCACGACCTTGCGGACACGCAACTTCCGGCGTATACGCTCGGCCAGCACCCGGTCCCCGCATGCCTTGAGCTCGGCCTCCAGCTCCGCCGCCGACGCCAGGTTCTTGAGCGGCAACTCGACGTCCACCCGGAGCGCGGCCAGCGCCGGCGAGGCCGCCCGCGGCGTCCGCTTCCAGGTCGCCAGCGGCGCCCCCGACTCGACGATGCCCGCGAAGCGGAGCTCCGTCGCCGGCGGGAGCATGCCCTCGAGCGCCGAGAGCGCAGCGTAGCCGAGCTGCCGCCCGTGCCGGTCGGCCGTCGCCGCGTCCCCGGTGTACTGGTCGCAGGCCGCCACGTCGCCCGAGGCGCCGTGGAGGTAGACGCAGAGCGCGTCCTTCACGTTCGACTCCACGACCTCGCGCATCGCCCCCGGATAATCCGGCGAGATCAGCGTGTTCTCCCACGCGAGGACCGTGGGGTGGCACGCGTAGTTCACGATCACCGCGCGCGTGCGGCCCCCCGCGTCGGCAACGCGCCCCACGAGGACCGCGTCGTCCGCCGTCCCCCTCGAATTGAAGCCGCAGGCGTAGCGGTCCCGCGCGGGGTCCTTGAGGTCGCGGTTGCGGGCGAGATCGCAGCGGCCCGTTTTCCAGGTGAGCGTCCCCGCGAAGGCCGTGTCGAGCGCCCGGCGCGCCGCACGGACGACCGCGTCGCGGACCTTGTCGAGATAGGGAGCGATGAGCGCCCCGCCCGGCATCGCCGCATCCTCCCTGCAAAGGGCCGGTCCCGAGTGGGTGTGCGAGAGGTTGATCATGACCCGCGCGGGATCGACCTTGAGCGCCTCGAGGAGCGCGTCGCGGACGTGCCTCTCGTCGTCGACCGCCTTCCACCAGCCCAGGTCGAGCGCCGCCAGGACGAGCGGCGGGGCCCCCTCCTTCTCCTGCAGGGTGATCACGGTCGCCGTGAGCGGGCGGTGGATGTCCTCCGCCACGTCGTGCTTCGCCGCCCCCCAGTTCCGCGCGTAGATCCCCGCCGGCGGCGTGATGTCCTCGCGCGCCGCGCCGATCCTCCCGGAGAACTCGGGGTGGGAGTACGGCGGCGGCGCCTCCGACGGGGCATCCGCGCAGCCCGCGAGCAGCAGGGCGAGGCCCAGGGATTTCTTCATACGCGGCGCAGCGCCTCGCGGGTGCGCTCCAGCGTCCGGTCGATGTCCGCTTCCGTGTGGGCCGCGCTGATCGAGCCCTGCTTCGTCGGGATCGGGAAATGATAGACCCCGAGGTCGATGAGCGCGCGGCGGAGCCGCCGGTCGAGCTCGAAGTCATGACGCGCGGCGAGCTCGTGCCAGTCGGCCGGCACGCGGTCGCAGAAATAGGTGGCGAAGGCCGAGCCGATCCGACTCACGACCGCCGCGAGCCCTCGGTCCCGGTAAATCTCCTCGAGCCCCTTCTGCAGGCGCGCGCCGAGCGTCTCGAGCCGGGCGTGGACCTCGCCGCCGTTCCGCTTCAGACGCTCGATCGTGGCGATGGCCGCCGCGACGGGCACCGGATGGGCGTTGTAGGTCCCCGCGACGAGGACCCTCCGCGACGCCTCCTTCGAATCGAAGAGGCCCATGATGTCCGCGTGGCCGCCCAGGACCGCGAGCGGATGGCCGCCCGCCACCGCCTTGCCGAAGACCGAGAGGTCCGGCCGCACGCCGGCGATCGACTGGTAGCCCCCGAGCGCGGAGCGGAACCCCGTTTTCACCTCGTCAAACACGAGGAGCGCGCCGTGGAGGTCGCAGAGCGAGCGGAGCTCCGCGAGATAGCCCGGCGCCGGGGGAAGGACGCCCACGTTCTGGAGCACGGGCTCGGTGAGCACGCACGCCACGGGGTGGCGCCCGAGGACGTACTGCACCGAGGCGGCGTCGTTGAAGTTCACCACGTGGACGCGGCGCACGGTCTCCCGCGGAAGGCCTGCCGTGATCGGCAGGAAGCGGTACTCGCCGGGCGAGACGCGGGGGCCGATCTCCGAGAGCGGCGGGGCGACCGAGCGGGCGACGTCGTCGCTCCAGCCGTTGTAGCCTCCGAGCATCACGATCACGTCCTCGCGCCCGGTCCAGGCGCGGGCCAGGCGCACGGCGAGCGCCACCGCCTCGGTGCCCGTGTTCACGAGCTGCACCCGCTGGAGGGAGGGGACGACTTCCGTCAGGAGCTCTGCGAGCCGCACCTCCCACGGAGTGGTGCCGGTCCCCATGAGGGACCACCCCTCGCGCATCGCGCGGAGGACGGCATCGTTCACCTCGGGGTCGTTGTGGCCCAGCAGGTGGGGCGCGAAGGCGGCGTGGTAGTCGATGTACTCGCGCCCGTCGGCGTCCCAGAGGCGGCTCCCCTGCGCGCGCACGAACGCGAGGCCGGGGTCCACCTTGCGGTTGAGCGAAACCACGCCCCCCGCGATCACCTCCGCGCTGCGGCGGAAGAGCGCGTCCGAGGCGCTGCCGCTACCAGTCGCCGACGCTGCCGTCTGCATAAAAAGTCCTCTGCAAGATCTCGGGCTGGAAGGGATGCTTCTTCACCTCGGCTTCGTCGATCTCGATCCCGAGGCCCGGGCGGCTCGAGGGCCGCACCGTGCGCGTCTTCAGGTCCACGTGGAATCCCTCCCGGACGATGTCGCCGCGCCAGGGGACGTCCGCGTGGACCGATTCGCAGATCACGTACGAGGGCGTCGCGAAGCCGAACTCGAGCGAGGCGGCCGTGCTCACGGGGCCCTGCGGGTTGTGCGGCGCGAGGGCCAGGCGGTATGCCTCGGCGAGGGCCGCGATCCGCCGCGCCTCGGTGAGCCCCCCGCAGTGGGTGATGTCCGGCTGGAGGACACTCGCGGCGCGCCTCTCGCAGAGGTCGCGGAAGGCCGCGAGCCCGACCAGGCGCTCGCCCGTCGCGATAGGCGTCTTCACCGCGCGCTGGATGAGGGCGATGTCCTCCATCGTCTCCGGCCAGCAGGGCTCCTCGAAAAAGTAGAGGCCGTAAGGTTCGAGGGCCTTCGCGAACTGCATCCCCATGCGCGGGGAGGGCCGGGCGTGAGCGTCGACCATGAGGTCGATCCCCGGGCCGACCGCCTCGCGCATGGCGCGGACGCAGTCCTCGGCATAGTGGACCGGCTTGAGCCCCTCGAGGGGCATCGTCTCGGGCACGGCCATCGTCTTGAAGGCGCTGAAGCCCTCCTCCACGGCGCGGCGGGCGAGGTCGGCGAAGCGCGTCGCGTCCGCGGGCGAGGTCTGGTAGAAGTCCTCCATCTTGCCGCCGCCCAGGTGGCAGTAGAGGCGGACGTGATCGCGCACCGGCCCGCCCCAAAGCTTGTGGCAGGGGACGCCGTGGACCTTGCCGAGGATGTCCCAGAGCGCCAGGTCGATCCCGCTCATCGCGGTGGCGCGCACGATGCCGTTGGCGTGCCAGAAGTGCTGTCGGTACATCATCTGCCAGAGATGCTCGATCCGCGTCGGGTCCTCGCCCAGCAGGAGGGGGGCGATGTCCTCGACCGCGCCGAGCACCGAACGCGTGTGCCACTCGAGGGTCGCCTCGCCCCAGCCCCAGAGGCCGGGCTGGTCGGTGACGACCTTGACGAAGATCCAGTTGCGCATCCGCGCGTGACAGACCTGGGTCTCGATCTTCGCGATCCTCATCGGGGTCGGGCTCAGGCCAGAATCTCCCGGATCGGCTTCCCGAAGTCGATCTCGAGCCGCTTCCGCCCGGGGATCTCGAGCTTGTGGGGGTCGAGCCCGAGCTGGTGGAGCACCGTCGCGTGGAGGTCGGTGACGTAGTGGCGGTCCTCGACGGCGTGGAAGCCGATCTCGTCGGTCCTCCCGTGCGCGATGCCGCCCTTCACGCCGCCGCCCGCCATCCAGCACGAGAAGCCGAACGGATGGTGGTCGCGGCCGTCGGCGCCCTGCGCGCCGGGCGTGCGCCCGAACTCGGTGCACCAGACGACGAGGGTCTCGTCGAGCAGGCCGCGGCGCTTGAGGTCGTGGAGGAGGGCGCCGATGGGCTGGTCGACCTGAGCGCAGAGCTTCGAGTGGCCGGCCTTTAGGTTGCCGTGGGCGTCCCAGGAGCCCGCGCCGCCGTCCGATCCGTGGAAGACCTGGATGAATCTCACGCCGCGCTCGACGAGCCGGCGCGCGGCGACGCAGATCTGGCCGAAG
Source organism: Planctomycetota bacterium (assembly GCA_023261405.1). GTDB lineage: Bacteria > Planctomycetota > MHYJ01 > MHYJ01 > JACPRB01 > JACQFK01. The sequence continues at coordinate 2,856 of JAHFOZ010000168.1, read as the reverse complement.
GGGCGGGTGACGTCCTTGTCGAGGCCGTAAAGCTTCTTCGTCTCGTCGTTCTCCGCGTCGAGCTGGAAGGCCTCGGGGGCGGCGGCCTGCATCCGGAAGGCGAGCTCGTACGACTTGATCCGCGCGCGGAGCGTTGGGTCGTCGGGGTACTCGATCCCCGAGAGGCGGTTCAGGCGGCCGAGGAGATCGAATTCCCGGGCCTGCTCCTCCCGGAACTTCGTCCCGCCCGGCGAGGCGAAGGGGAGCGGGTTCAGGGGGTCGACGTTCATCCGGACGCCGTCGTGCTCGGGTCCGAGGTAGCTCGCGCCGTGCCCCTTCACGCCGCCGCAGCAGTCGGCCAGCGGGGTGCCCAGGACGACGAACTGCGGGAGGTTCTCGTTGAGGGCCCCGAGGCCGTAATGGACCCACGAGCCGATCGTGGGGAAGGCGCCTTCGAGCGAGTGGCGGCCCGTGTGGAACTGGAGCTGGGCCCCGTGGTTGTTGTCCGTGGTCCAGAACGAGCGCACGAGCGCCAGGTCGTCGGCGTTCGCGGCCGTGTGCGGCCACCAGTCGCTGATCTCGAGTCCCGACTTTCCCCAGCGCCGCCACGGCACCTGCATGGGGTAGAGCTTGGGCTGGACCTTGTGCAGCCCCGGGATGACCTCGCGGAGGTTGCTCTTCAGGAAGGGGGAGTCGAGGGTGGCCTTGAACGGAGTCTCCGCGATGGTCTTTCCCGCGTGGCGGTCGAGCTCGGGCTTGGGGTCGAAGCTCTCCACCTGGCTGGTCCCGCCCACCATGAAGAGCCAGATGACGCTCTTTGCCTTGGGCGCGAAGAGGGCGCGGCCGTCGGGCTCCTGGGCGCGGGCCTGGCGTCCGAGGAGCGAGCCAAGCGCCAGCCCCGTGAACCCCATGCCGGTGTCCGCCAGGAACGTCCTCCGGGAGACGCTGCCGCATCCGTGGCTCATGGGAGATCCCCTACCTGATCGTGACGAAATCGTTGTGGTTGAGGAGGACCTGCACGAGGTCCTCCCGGGCGCGCTGGGCAGGATCGCCCGAAGGCTTGACCGAGACCGGCGTGCCGCCCGTGAAGGCCTCGAGCTTCCTGGGGTCCGCGAGCTCCCGAGCCTGGGCCTCCAGGAACGCGGCGCACTCGGCGCGCTCGGCCGCCGTGGGCGGCCGGCCCAGGACGGTCTCGAACGCGGCGGCGAGGAAGGCGTCGTCCGCCGGCGCACCCTTGGAGAGCCTCCCGGCCAGGACGCGCGACTTCTCGAGCACCAGCGCGCTGTTCGCCAGCGCCAGCGCCTGCTGCGGCACGATCGAGTCCGACCGCTCATAGCACTCGTTCACGTTCGCCGCATCGAAGAGAAGGAGGAAGGGGGTCTGCTTCTCGGCCGCGTGCTGGAGGTAGAGGCTGCGGCGCGACGACTCGAGACCCTTCGAGCAGGCGATGTCCGGCCCGCCGCGCGCGGGGTCGAGCGTCCCCGAGACGGCGAGCACGCCGTCACGGACGAGCTCCGCCTCCATCCGCCGCGGGTTCATCCGCCACAGGAGGTCGTTTTCCGGGTCGAGGGCGAGCGCTGCCGGGTCGGCCACGCTGTCCCTCCGGTAGGCGGCCGAGGTCACGATGCGGCGGTGGAGTTTCTTGAAGCTCCATCCGTCCTGCATGAAGTCCAGCGCCAGCGAGTCGAGGAGCTCGGGGTGGGTCGGCGGCTTCCCGTGATGGCCGAAGTCGAAGGCGTTCGGGACGAGGGGCCTCCCGAAGTGGCGCATCCAGACGTGGTTCACGGCCACGCGGGCGGCGAGCGGATTCTCCGGGCTTGCGATCCAGCGCGCGAGGGCGAGACGGCGGCCCGTGCTCGTGGCGGGGTAGGCGGGCATCTTGCGCGGCGCGTAGGCCGTGGTGACGGGCGCCTTCCCGTCGGCTTCGGCCTTCGCGAGCGCCTTCTCGGCCTCGGCGAGCTTCTTCTTCGCGTCGGCCGCATCCTTCGCCTTGAGGACGGCGCGCTGGGCGGTGAAGCGGTTGAGCTGCGCCTCGAGGAGCGCCTGCTTCCGCTGGGACCTCAGGGCCGCCTCGGCGGCCTTCGTCCACTCGTCGCTTCCCTTCTTCTCCGACTCCTCCAGGCGCTCGATCGCCACGACCGCCTCGAGCGCCGCCTGTCTCGCCTCGGCGACGGGGACGCCCAGGAGGGCGAGCGGGAGCGCCTCGAGCGCGGCCTGGATCTCGGCCGGTTTCCCGGCCGCGGCCTCGAGCTGGACGATCTTCCTGAGCGCCTCGTCGGCTTTGGCGCGGGCGGCGGTGCTCTCCTTCGCGGCGGCCTCGAGGACGCCGCGGACCACGAAGTCGCGCCTCTCGGGAAATACGGCGGGGTGCGGGAGCGTCACGGGGCGGATCTCGAGCGTGCCGCCCTCGAGCGCCCGGGGCGTGCCCGGCGGGATGGAGCGGCCTTTGTCGGGGTTCTGCTCGTTGCCGCGGACGTGCAGCCAGGTGGGCGTCTCGAGCTCGGCGTCGTAGGCGCGCGCCACCCCGTCGACGGTGGGGTCGGGCTGGCCGGGGACGTGGTCCGTGCGGACCTGGTGGGGCTCGAAGAAGGCGCGGAACTTGTAATACTCCTCCTGGCTGATGGGATCGAAGAAGTGGGAGTGGCAGCGGGCGCAGTTCATCGTGGTGGCGAGGAAGGCCTTCCCCGTGTGCTCGACCGTCTCCTGGAGCCACGACTCGCGGCTGTAGCGCTTCCAGTTCCGGACGAGGAAACCGGTGGCGCGGAGCGTGTCGGGGTCCTCGGGCGCGATCTCGTCGCCCGCGAGCATCTCGAGGACCATGCGGTCGTAGCCCTTGTCGGCGTTGAGCGACTCGACGATCCAGTCGCGCCACTTCCA
>JAHFOZ010000167.1 GCA_023261405.1 Planctomycetota bacterium | reverse complement strand
GCGAGAGCGGCAGGGCGAAATTCTCGGTGAACGCGTAGAGCATCCGGAAGGTCAGCCGGTCGTGGTGGAACTTCCGGTGGACCGGGTCCTTCGCCATGTAGAGCAGCGTGTCGTGCATCCAGCCCATGTCCCACTTGAGGCCGAAGCCGAGGCCGCCCAGGTAGGTGGGGCGCGACACCATGGGCCAGGAGGTGGACTCCTCCGCGATCGTCTGGACGTCGGGGAAGTCCTTGTAGACCGCCTCGTTGAGCTGCCTCAGGAATCCGATCGCCTCCAGGTTCTCCCGGCCCCCGTGCTGGTTGGGGATCCACTCTCCGCCCTGCCGCGAATAGTCGAGGTAGAGCATCGAGGCCACGCCGTCCACGCGCAGGCCGTCCGCGTGGTACTTCTCCAGCCAGAAAAGGGCGCTGGAGAGGAGAAAGCTGCGGACCTCGTGGCGGCCGTAGTTGAAGATCGAGCTCTTCCAGTCGGGATGGAAGCCCTGGCGCGGATCGGAGTGCTCGAAGAGGTGGGTCCCGTCGAAGTACCCCAGGCCGTGCTCGTCCATCGGGAAGTGCGAGGGCACCCAGTCGAGGATCACGCCGATGCCCTCCCGGTGGAGGTGGTCGACCAGATACATCAGGTCCTGCGGCGAGCCGTAGCGCGCGGTGGGGGCGAAGTAGCCGGTGAGCTGGTAGCCCCACGACGCGTAGAAGGGGTGCTCCATGATGGGCAGGAGTTCCACGTGGGTGAACCCCAGCGCGCGCACGTGGTCGGCCAGCGGCGCGGCGATCTCGCGGTAGCTGAGCCAGCGGTTCCCCTGCTCCGGCACGCGGCGCCAGGAGCCCAGGTGGACCTCGTAGATGGAGAGGGGCGCGGTAAGGGAGTTCCGGCCCCGGCGGGTCGCCATCCAGGCCCCGTCCTCCCACGTGTAGTCGAGCCCGGCGACGATCGAGGCGGTCTTCGGCGGCACCTCGTGCGAGAAGCCGAACGGGTCGGTCTTATCGACCTTGTAGCCGTTGAAGCGCGAGGCGATGTGGTACTTGTAGCGCGCGCCGGGGGCGACGCCGGCGACCGTCCCCTCCCAGATCCCGGAGCCGTCGCGCGCCTCGAGCGGATGGGCGCCGCGGTCCCACTTGTTCCAATCGCCGACCACCGAGACGTACTCGGCGTTGGGGGCCCAGACGGCGAAGCGCACGCCGCCCTTCACGGAGCGGGCGCCCAGTTTGTCGTAGAGCCGGGTGTGCGTCCCCTCGTTGAAGAGGTAGAGATCCTGGGCGGAGATGAGGGAGTCGGCGTGCATCGTCGGACCGGAGCCTCCGGCTACCGTGGGGTGCCTCAGGAGCCGCCCCGTCTGCCGAGGAGCAGATAAGCAACGGCCGCGAGGACCAAGATTCCCAATCCGATTCCGATCCGTTCTATCGTGCCCATGGGCCCAAGTGGAACGGCTTCCATTCCGATGCCAATCCGCTCGAAAGTTCCCATGGCTCGGGTCGATTATAGCCCGGGGCGCCGGGAATGTCACTTTCGCTTCTGCTCCACCTCCGACCCGCGACGACTCTGGCGGGAAGGCAGAATTTCAGCTACCGTACGGGACGGGAAGGAGGACCGCATGAGGACTCTGGTGTTGGCGCTCGCGCTTGGCATCTGGGTCCAGGCGAAGGACGACTCGCTGGTCGGCCGCTGGAAGCTCGACGAGAAGGACGGGACCAAGGCGGCGGACGCGTCTGGCAACAGCCGCGATGGCACGCGCGCCGGCGGGCCGACGTTCTCCTCCGACGCGCCCCCGGGCCTCGCGGGAAGCCTGTCTTTCGACGGGAAGGACGACCGCGTGAGTGCGGGCGATGCCGCGGCCTTCGTCTTGAAGACCGCCTTCACGGTGGCCCTCTGGGTGAATCCCACGGGGGGCGACGCGGACCAGACCTTCCTCAACAAGGAGGGCGAGTACGAGATCGGGCGGGCGGCGGGCGGGGCGCTGCAGGTCGCTCTCGCGAACGACAGCCCCGGGTGGAGCTGGATCGACACGGGGTTCGAGCTGCCGGCCAGGAAATGGACGCACGTGGCCTGGACCTACTCGGCCGCGGACCGGAAGATCCGCGTCTACGCGAACGGCAAGGAGGTCCACGCGTCGGACGCGGAGGGGGAGATCGGCGACAACTACCCGGAACTCAACCAGCTCTGGATCGGCGCGCGCTCGAAGGAGGACGGCTGCGAGCACTTCACCGGGATGATCGCCGACGTGCGCCTCTACAAGCGCGCGCTCGCCGCAGGCGACGTGAAAGCCCTCGCGGGGGCGAAGTAGCCGCTGCGGGTGCAGCGCCCAGGTCCTCGAACTACTTGAATTTCTTCAGCATCTGCTCCGCGACGTACTCGTGGCCGGCCTCCGTCCAGTGGTTGCCGTCATACGTGAGGATTCCCTTCGGCTTGTTGTCCGGATTGTTCGCCTTCCAGTACTCGCGGAACGCCTTCCGCAGGTCGACAAGGGCCAGGCTCTTCTCCTTGGCGATCCCGCGGGCAACCTCGGCCAGCGCGTCCAGCTTCTGATCCATCGCGTTGTCGGCGCTGTAGCCTTCGATCCGGCAGGTGCAGGTGCACTGGATGACGCTCGCCCCGCCCGCCTGCAGCTTGCCGATCAGCTCCAGCAGCTGGGCGCGGAACTCGTCGGGAGTGACGCCCTTGCTCGCGTCGTTCACCCCGATCTGGATGACGACATGGGTAGGCTTCTTGGCGATGACGTCCGCGTCCACGCGCTTGAGCAAATCCGTCACCTTGTGGCCGCCCGTGGCCACCGCGTCCACCTCCACTCCCTTCTCCTTCAGCGCCTCCCGCACCCGCGGCACATACCCCTTGCCCTCGGGGACGTTCTTGTCCTTGATGGCGAGCGCCGTCAGGGAGTCGCCGAAGAAGATGATCCGATCGCCCTTCTTCAGCTCGACCTGCCTGGCGGCCGGATCGTCGTCGAACGCGACGAAGGAAAACAGCGCGGCAAGACAGAGGGAAACCATGGCTTTCCTTTCAACGCTGGTCGATGAGCAACGCAACGAGTTCCACAAAGTCCCGGCCGCTGAGCGCCTTCCCAAGTCCTTCGGACAACAGCCTGAGATCCTGCGCCTTCTCAGCAGGACGCCCTGAACCGGGCCCACGAGGCGCTTCAGGGGACCCCCGAGAGATCATACGGCCCGCGCGGCGATCCATCGCGCCGCTTCCGCGAGGTCCTTCGCCACGTGGTCGGCCCCGTGTTCTTCCCCGATCGTCTTCGGGCCGTGGCCCGTGAGGACCAGGACCGTGGACGCCACGCCCGCGGCGCGGCCCGCCTCGAGGTCCCGTGCGGTGTCGCCCACCATCACGCACTCCGGGAGATCGAGGTCGTGGTCGCGCGCCGCCTGCTCCAGGAGCCCGGGGCGCGGCTTGCGGCAGTCGCAGTCGATCGCGTACTCCGGCTCCGTGCCGTCGGGATGATGCGGACAGCAGTAGACGCCGTCCACCTGCGCGCCCGCGGCGGCGAGCAGCGCCACCATGCGGAGGTTGATCTGCGAGAGGTCGTCCTCGGTGAGGAGCCCCTTCGCCACGGCCCCCTGGTTCGAGACCACGAGGACCTTCCAGCCTGCCGCGCGGAGCGCCGCGATCCCCTCCGCGGCGCCGGGGATCAGCGCCACGTCGTCGGGCACGGTGATGTACCCGCGCTCCTCCACAATGGTCCCGTCCCGGTCGAGAAAGACGGCCTTCATGCCACGTGCCTCGAAAGGGGGAACAGGAGGAACGCGAGCCTCCAGCGCAGGCGCTGCTGGCGCGCGAAGCGCGGGAGCGACGCGGCGGTCCGGCGGAACTCGGCGCCGATCGCCGCCGCCTCGTCGTCTTTGCCCGCCGCGGCCGCCGCCTGCGCCGCTCGGAAGTAGGTCTCCAGGGTCGAGGCGTTCTCGTGCAGCGCCTCCTTCAGGATCTCGAGCGCGCGCGCCGGCTCTCCCAGGCGGTACCGCGCCTTCCCGAGGCCCAGGAGCGCCGCCGTCGTCCCGGCCAGGGCCTTGGCCTTCAGGGCCTCCTCGTACGCCGGGGCCGCCTCTGCGTAGCGGCGCGTGTGGTAGAGTCCGTCCCCGAGGAGCACGAGGAAGTGATAGGGCGGGCCGCCCTCGTAGAGCGGGCTCTCGCGCGCGATCCTCACGGCCTCACCCGCGTACTCCGCCACGCGCCTCCAGCGGTATCCCTCGGCGTAGATGTGGGCGAGCTGGAACCTCGCCTCGGCGTTCTGCGGGTTCTGCAGCTTGGCCCCCTGCCCCTCGATGAAGCGCCGTTTCGCGTGGGAGAGCCGCGCCCAGCGCTGCAGCCTCGGATAGAGCACCACCGCCACGAAGAGGAAGACCAGCCACCAGAGGAGCGGGCTGTACAGCAGCGTGTACCGGAACCAGAACCACAGTTCCGACATCGCGCTAACCGAAAAGGGACCCTTCGATCAGATCGCAGAGGACGTGGCCCACCGTGATGTGGCACTCCTGCACCCTCTGCGTGTCCGTGGACGGCACGCAGAGGCAATGGTCCACCAGCCCCCTGAGCTTCCCGCCCTTCTCGTTGGTGAAGCCGACCGTGACGGCGCCGAGCTTCCGCGCCGCCTTCACGCCCGCCAGCACGTTCGGCGAATTCCCGCTCGTCGAGATCCCGATCACCGCGTCGCCTTTCCGCGCGTAGGCCTCCACCTGCCGCGCGAAGGTGCGCTCGTAGCCGTAGTCGTTGCCGATCGCCGTCAGGGTGGACGTGTTCGTGGTGAGCGCCTGGCAGGGGAGCGCGCGGCGCTCCTTCAGGAAGCGCGCCTCGAGCTCGGCGGCGATGTGCTGCGCGTCCGCCGCGCTCCCGCCGTTCCCGAAGATCAGGATCTTCCGTCCCCCGCGGAGCGTCCGGATGAGCGCCTTCGCGATCCCCTCGATCGCCTCAGCCTGGCGCTGGAGGAGCAGGAGCTTGACGTAGGCGCTCGCCGCGAGCGAGTCCTCGATCCGCCGCCGGAAGTTCATGACCCGCGCACCCTCCCGATGAGGTCCGTGGTGGACAGCCCCTTGAGCATCGGCGCCAGCTCCACGCGACCCGCGTGGGAGCGGCCCACGACCTCCTTCGTCGAATACTGGTCCGCCTTGACCAGGACGTCAGGCCGGACCGCGCGGACCAGCTTCTCGACGGACGTTTCGTCGAAGACGACCACATAGTCCACCGCCTCGAGCGCCGCCAGGAGCCGCGCGCGCCCGCCCTGCGGGACGATGGGCCGGCCCTTCCCCTTCAGGGCGCGGACGGAGCGGTCGGAGTTGAGCCCGACGACCAGCAGGTCGCCGCGCGAGCGCGCGAACTCAAGGAGCGCCGCGTGGCCCGCGTGGAGGAGATCGAAGCAGCCGTTCGTGAAGGCGACCTTGCGGCCCCTGGCGCGCTCGTTCGCCAGCGCGCGGAGGAGCTCGGCCCGGGTCACGATCTTCCGGTGCCCGTGGCCCTGCGACGCCTGCGCGCGGAGCTCCTCGCGCGTCACCGTCTCGGTGCCCACCTTGGCCACCACTACGCCCGCCGAGGCGTTCGCGAGCAGGGCGCTCTCCTCGAGGCTGAGGCCCGAGGCGAACGCCACGCCGAAGGCGGCGAGGGCCGTGTCGCCCGCGCCGGTGACGTCGTAGACCTGCCGCGCCAGGGCGGGGAGCGTGATCGGCGCGCCGACGGGCGTGTAGACCCGCATCCCGCGCTCACCCAGGGTCACCAGGAGGAACTTGAGCGAGAGCTCCCGCAGCAGCTTGCGGGCGCCGCGGTCCACGTCGTCCTCCCGGCTGAGCGTGAGAAGCTCGCTGCGGTTGAGCGAGGCCCCCGCGGCGCGGGCGTACTTCCGGTGGTCGCGCCCCTTCAGCCCCACGAGCACCGGGCACTTCGCGCGGCGGATGAATCCCTCGCAGACCTCGGGCGGAAGGGTGCCCTTGCTGTAGTCAGAGATGATCGCCAGATCCGAGCGCGCCGCCTCGCGGAGGGCGGCGGCGAGGAGTCGCTTCTGCAGTTCCGGGCGGATGGTCTCCACGCTCTCGCTGTCCACCCGGAGCATCTGCTGGTTGTGGGCGATCATCCGCGTCTTCACGGAGGTGGGTTTCGCGGAGTCCTGCAGCACTGCGGAGACATCGCTCCTCCGGGAGCGGAGCAGGCGGAGCAATTCCTTCCCCCCGGCGTCCCGCCCCACCACGCCCCCGCAGGCCACGCGCGCGCCGAGGGCGGCGAGGTTGCTCACCACGTTCGACGCGCCGCCGGGCCGGTAGTCCTCGCTGTTCACGCGGACGATCGGCACGGGGGCCTCGGGCGAGACGCGGTTCACGGAGCCCCAGACGTAGCGGTCCAGGACCAGGTCCCCGAGCACGAAGATGCGGGGCTTGCGCAGTTTTCCGAGAACCTCGAGGAGCCGGTCGGTCATGAGGTGCCGGATTTTATCACAGCCCCGCGGAGGTTCACACCAAAAACCCCGCGAGGCGCGCGTTCTCGCGGAGGTGGTCCGGCGCGATGGTGCCGACGACGAGGCTCGTGACGCCGGGAGTGCCGAGGATCGCGCGGAAGGCGGAGGCACGGTCGGCCTCCGCGAGGTGTCCGGACTGGAGCCCCTTCTTGACCAGGACGCCCTTCCCCAGCGCCCGGGCCCGCTCGATCACGGCAGCCTGGCCGGGCTCAACCATGACGATGTCGCCCCGCTCAGCCGCGAGGAGCCCGGCCTCGGGCGAATAGGTGGACGCCCCGAAGGACCGGATCAGGCCGCGACGCTTGATCGCCTCGAGAGTCTCGAGCACGGGGGTCTTCGAGAGGGTCTCGGCGTCGTTCCGGTCGCAATGGACGAGGACGCCCTCGAGCCGGTCCGTGCGGAGGCGGCGGAGGCTGCGGGTCACGCTCCCCTCGACGTGCGCGGCCGAGTAGTCCCAGCGGGAGACGCCGTCCTCGAATTCCTCGCCAACCTTGGTGACGATCGCGAAGCGCTCGCGGCGCGCGCCGAGGAGGCGGCCCAGGCGATCCTCGCTGGTCCCGTAGGCGGGGGCCGTGTCGAGGAGCGTGATCCCGAGGGAGAGGGCGAGGTCGAGCAGCGCCTCGATCTCCGCGTCGGTCGGGAGCGGGAACCCCTCCGCGTCCGGATACTTCACCCCACGGTTCCGGCCGAACTTCACGGTGCCGAGGCCGAGCACGCTGACGGGAATCCCGGTGGACCCGAGCGGCCGCGAGATCACGCCCGCCTCCATTCGAGCGGGCGCTCCCACGGATAGAGACCCATCGGGGCCTCCGCGAGCGGGAGGGGCGCGTCTTCACGGCCCGGCTGGAGGCCGCCCTGCTCCACCCACGCGAGGACCTTCTCCGCAAGGGCCGGGGCGAAGGTCATCTTGGCGGGCCACGCGAGGGCCGCGTTGCCGCGCTCGAGGAGCTCGGGGCGCCCCGGCAGGCGCCCTCCCGCGGCGGGCTCGGCGCGGTCGATCGCGAACGATGCCCACTCGTAGTCTCCCCACGGGAGGTGCGGCAGGATCTCCTCCATTTCCTTCCGCGCCCGGAGGATCGCCTCCGCTGCCGGCGCCTTCGCCGCATCCTCCGCGAGGCCGCCGCCGAGATACCAGACGTGGCGGTCATCCCCGATCGGGTGGGCGGTGATGGTGACGCGGGGCTTGTCGCGGTTGAGGCCGATGCAGTGGCCGTACAGCGGCTCCCAGAGCGAGCGGACGAGGAACTGCCGGAGTGGCCGGCGCTGAGTGGCGGCTTCGCCCAGACCGAGCCGGCGCGCGGCCTCCTCGTTCCCCGCGCCCCCCGCGAAGACATAGCGCGCGGCCACGAGCCTCGGCCCTTCCGCCAGGTCCACGCCCACGACCTTCCCGCCCTCCACGCGGAGTTCCCGGATCGTCCCGCGCAGGACGGCGCGCTCGTGGCCCTTCTTCAGCGCGGCGAGGACCGACTTCACGTCGAGCACTTTTTCCTCGAGGCGGTAGGCGTTCCCCTCGACCGGCCTTAGGGCGTGGGGCCATTCCCACCGCTCCTCGAGCTTGCGGGTCCTCCCGGCGGTGACTTTCGAAGCGGCGAGCCCGGCGAGGTTGGCCAGGAACCCCCCGCCGGCCCACATGACCTGGTGGTCTGAAAGGACCTTCGTGCCCCGGAGGTCCGCCTCCCCCCTCCCCTCGAGGCAGGCGTCCCAGCGTGGCGGCATCTCCGCGACGGCGGACTTGACGTCCTCGAGCCGGTACTTCTGGCCGCCGTGGATCATGCCCTGCGAGGCGAGAGTCTGCCCGGCGCCGAGCGCGTCCTTTTCGAGGAGGACGGCCCGGTATCCGCGGCGCCGCAGGACGTGCAGGCACCAGAGGCCGGCGATGCCGCCGCCGAAGACAGCGACGTCGACCGCGACTTCGGGCTGGGGATTCACGATCGGAACATCATAAGGGAAAGCGGGTAGAATGATCCATCGGCGTCCAGCCCGGGAAGACCCTCCGCCTCTACCGACGGCGCTGACGGCCGGGTCCGCGGCACCACGTACTTGTCCGGCCCTCCAAGGGCGAGTTTCCAGTTGCCCTCCACGCCCCCCCGAGTACATAACTTATGTCGCCTTTGCGAGGACCGGATAACCCGCGCATAGCCGTCACCACCAAGCTGGGGGCGGGAGACGAGGCGGCGCTCCGTCTGCTGGCGACGCGCGTCCCGGCAGGCCCACCTCCGGGCGCTCGCGGGCATGGAGACGACCTACGACACCCAGTGGGGATACCACTGGTTCCGCGGCCACGTGGCCCCGCTGACCGGCCCTGAGGGGCGGGTGGTCGGGGTCGCGGGGGCGGCCCTCGAGATCACCGAGTCCAAGCGCCTCGAAGCCCAGCTCCTCCATTCCCGGAAAATCAAGGGCCTCGGAAGGCTGGCCGGCGGCATCGCGCACGACTTCAACAATCTGCTCACCTCCATCCTGGGGAACGCGGAGCTCGCGTTCCTGAAGATCGGCAACTCGGGTGGCCCGAGCCAGGAGATCGGGGCCATCAAGGACGCCGGCCTGCGCGCCGCCCGCCTCACCCGCCAGCTCCTGGCCTTCGGCCGGAAGCAGGTCCTCCAGCCCCGCATCCTGGACCTGAATGCCGTGGTCCGCGATTTCGAGCAGATCCTCCGGCGGACGATCGGCGAGCACATCGAGTTCCGGACGGTCCTCGACCCGGAACTCGGGCGCGTGCGGGCCGACCGGGGACAGCTGGACCAGATCCTGATGAACCTCTCCGTGAACGCCCTGGACGCAATGGCCAAGGGAGGCGTCCTCACGATTCAGACCTGCAACGTGACAGTGGACGGAAAGCGGGCGGCTCGGAATCCCGGCCTGGCGGAGGGCCCCTACGTCTCGCGGGCCGTGATGGATACCGGGTCGGGGATGGACGACGTTACCCAATCGAAACTGTTCGAGCCCTTCTTCACCACCAAGGACGTGGGCCAGGGGACAGGCCTCGGGCTTTTGTCGGTCTACGGGATCGTGCAGCAGAGCGGCGGGTCCATCGACGTCATGAGCGCCCCGGGCCGGGGCTCGGACTTCGAAGTCGTCCTCCCCCGCATTGGGGGAGACCCGGAACCCGAGAGCAGCACCCGCATCCTGTCGATCAAGGACCCCGCGCGCGGATCCGAAACCATGCTGGTCGCGGAGGACGATGCCAGCATCCTCCAACTCGTCACCGCGATCCTGAAGAGAGCCGGGTACCAGGTCCTCCCGGCGCGGGACGGCGTGGAGGCGCTCGAGATCTCCCGTAGCCACGCGGCCCCTATCCACCTCCTCCTCACCGGCGTGGCCATGCCGCGGATGGCCGGCCCCGAGCTCGCCCGGAAGCTGGTGGAACTGCGCCCGTCGAGCCGGATCCTCTACATGTCGGGGTACACGGATGACGGGCTCGCCCAACACGGGGTGCTGGAACGCGGGGTGCTCCTGCTGGAGAAGCCCTTCAGCCCGGAGTCGCTGGCCGCGCAGGTCCGCAGGGCGCTGGATCGCCCGGTTTAGGGATCCGCTCGCTATCCGTGGTTCGCCTTCGGCGGGGGCTTCGCTCCCACCAGGCGCGCCAGGAGCGCGATCACGAAGCCGAAGACGAAGCCGCCCAGGTGAGCGAAGACTGCCACCATCATCGACTCGCCTTTCTGGAGGCCGTCGAACTGCTGGCGGGCCATGAGGAGCTGCGAGCCCGCCCAGAGCGCGATGGCGCCCCACGCCGGCAGCCTGAAGCGGGGGAAGAAGATGAAAAGGAAAAGCCGGAAGTTGATCTTGATCTTCGGGAAGAAGATGAGGTAGGCGCCCACCACGCCCGAGATCGCCCCCGAGGCCCCCACCGTGGG
>JAHFOZ010000166.1:2764-10290 GCA_023261405.1 Planctomycetota bacterium | reverse complement strand
ACCTCGGATCGGACCGGTAGGCCAGGAGGGTCAGCGGAAGGCCCGCCGGCAGAACGAACCATCCCCAGCCCGTGATGAAGTTCCCGAACGTCACGTAGACGTCGGGATCCGGCATCCGCTTCGGCATGTCCTTCATCGTCCGCTGCAGGTTGTCGAAGTTCTCGCGGAAGTCCATGCGGTAGACCCCCATCTCCGCCCCTTCGCCGTAGGCCGGGTAGAGGGGGTGCCCCTTGAGCGCGGCGTTGCGCGCGTACCAGAACCCGCCCAGGAGGACGCCGATCGCGAGGGCGACCGCCCCCCAGCGGCGCGACATCGCTTCCGGTTTCTCCATGACGATCGCGTAGAAGAAGACCCCGGGCATCGCGAAGAGCGCCGTGGCCTTGACCGACGCCGCCAGGAGGAGGGGCAGCGCCTGGAGCGGGCGCGGCGCGCGCGAGGCCACGAGCGCGTAGGCCGACAGGATCAGCGCCGCCACCGTGAGGTCGTTCCCGCACGAGGTGGCGTGCAGGATCACGGCCGGGAGAAACGCGAACGAGAAGACCGCCAGGCCGGGCCGCATCCCGTGCGCCCGCGCGAGCGCGTTCATCGCGGCGAGCGCCAGCGCCCACATCTGGACGCCCCCCATCTCGAGCAGCGTCTCCCGCCCCGTGAAGACCACCCACCAGGTCTCCACGAGCTGGAATCCCGAGGGGAACCACGTGCGCGGGTCGGGCGTGAAGCCGTGCACGATGCGGCCTTTCTGCACCCACTCCGCCACCGGCGGGAGATGATAGTAGACCGCGTCCCCCCAGTAGGGCGTGAAGAGGAAGACCTTGACGAGGAGCGCCGCCCCGCCGAGCATCGTCCCGACCAGGAAGACCCATCCCATCCGCGTCGCGGGCGCCGCCGGACGCAGGGCGCCGAGGTCCGGCCGCTCCCCCGCGAGCCAGAGGAGCGCCAGCCCCGCGGCCGACGCCCCCGCGAGCGGCCAGCATGAGAGCCACCCCGCGAGCCCCGCCGCGATCACCATCAGGGACTGCACGGCGGTGAATAGAAGAACGAAGACGACGAGGTCGGCCGCGGGAGAAGGGGTCGGCATCCGACGCTGCAGCGCCCGCGCCGCCAGGAGCGCGAACGCGGTGCCCAGAAGGAGGCCGATCACGCCCAGACTATAGCACCGTCGCGGATCGCGTCAACGCGGGCTTCGGAAGATGACGTCCGAGTCCTTCGACACGCCGCCGCCGTCCGTCCCGTCCTTCCCCACGCTCCAGACCACGAACCCCGAGCCCTCGCGGCGGTAGCGATAGGGCTTCCCCGTGAACGGGTCGAGCGGCATCCCCGGGACCGTGCCGCCCAGCGACTCGAGGGAGTCGGGATACGCGCCGTGCCCGATCCTGTAAATCCTGAGCGCCGCGGCGAGCTGTCCCGCCCCCGCCGTGGCCTCCGCCGCCGCGCGGGCCGCGAGCGCCCTGTCGAGCGAGGGCATCAGCATCCGGCTGACCTCGGCGAACCAGGGGGCGCCCTCCACCCGCTCCTGGTAGAGCCGCGCCACGCGATCGCGCACTTCGTAGTACGGCCCGCCGGCGAGCGAGGCGTACTCCGACAGCGTCGAGGCATAGTGGGCCAGATCCTCCGGAGTCAGCGGGTCGTCCGGGCGGCGGAGGGGGGTGTCCTCCGGGATGCCGAACACCTTTGCGCTCCCACCCTCGAGGACGAACTTCACCCCCGCGTAGAGCTCGAAGAGCATCGCCTTCTCGTAGGCCCCCCGCATCGCCTCGGGGGCCAGGCCCCGGATGAGCCGGTTCAGCGTCTCCTGCGGGAGGTCCCCCTGGAACGCCCGCTCCTGCACCTCCGACGCGATCCCGTGACACACGCCGCGGACCAATTGCGAAACCAGGATGGGCTCTCCCGCCGTGCCTTCCGCAAGGCGGAGCACCGCCTCTGCCGACCGCTCCACGTCCGGTCCCTCCCCGAGAAGCGCCTCGAGGGCCAGGAGCTTGGCGGCGCGGATCATCCCCGAGATGTGCGGGAGCTCCATCGCCAGTCCCTTTGAATAGTCGAGCCCGAAATCGCAGCGCGGGAACCCGCCCGCCAGGTGGAGAAGCTCGAGGGACTCCCGCCCCCGCTCGAGGACCTTCTCCAGCGTCGCGCGCTCCTCCGCGGTGATCGCCCTTCCCGCCGACAGGCGCTCGACCAGCCCCGCCTCCTCGTCCGTCATCCCCTCCGGGTACTTCGCGAAGGCCTCCTTGTAGAGCAGGGCCGCGTTCTCCTTGTCGGGCACGGGGGCGGGGATGAACGAGCGGCGGAGTTCCTCGAGAAGTTGCTTCGCACGCTCCCGGTCCCCCGCCCGGAGCGCCTCGAGGAGCCTATCGAAAACCGCGCGCGGGGCGGGCGGCGGACTGAAGACCGCGGCCGGGGCGGAGAACTCGGGCGCTGCGGCAACGGGCGGCGGGATCGTCCCGGGGGACTTCTCCCTTGCCGGAGTCAGCGGAATCTCTTGCGGCCGCTGGAGCAGGAAGATCGCCAGCATCCCCGCGAGCGCGAGGACCAGGACCAGCGTCAGGACGACAGGTCGACTCATCCGACTGCCCTATGAGACGCCGGGTCGCGACCTCAGCGCAGCCGCGCGAGGAATTCAACGAGATCGCGCAGCTCGCGCCGCGTGAGCGACTTCGCCAGATCCTCCGGCATCGCCGAGAGACCTGCCTTTCGCGCCTTGATCTGCTTCGCCGGGATCGTCTTCTTCTGCCCGTCCGCGAGCACGAGGGTGAGCACGGAGCCCTTCTCCTCCGCCACACGGCCCACTTCGACATCGCCATTCTCGAGCTGCACCGTCACCTGGCCCCATCCCTCGGCGATGGTCTTGTTCGGCAGCAGGAGCGCCTCGAGGAGGTACTCGCGCGTCTTCTGGCCGCCGATCGCGGCGAGAGAGGGCCCGACCTCGCCGCCCGCCTCGCCCACCTTGTGGCAGCGCACGCACTGCACCTCGCCCCTCTCGAAGAAGATCCGCCGGCCGGCCGCGGCGTCGCCGCCCTCCAGGAGCTCGCGGTCCGTCCCCCCGCGCTTCCTCGTCGCCTCGTTGTACTCCAGCTCGAGGGCCGCGGGGACGCCCCGCTCGCCGATCCTCGCGAGCGCCGCGTCCGCCTTGAGCGCCCCCAGACCCGCGATCGCCGCCTGGCGTGCACTGACGGGGGCATCGGAGAGCGCCATCTTTTCCAGGCGCTCTGCGGCCTCCGGAAGGCCCGCCTTCGGCAGGAGACGCAGCCCCTCGACGAGGAGCGTCTCATCGTCCTCGCCCAGCGCATACTTGACGGACTCCGGGAAGGACGCGTCCCGGAGTTCGGCCAGAGCGCGGAGCGCCCCCGCCCGCGCCGAGCCGGCCCCCTTCCGGTCGCGCAGGGTCTCCCCGAGCGTCGACCCGACGCCCTCGACCTGAAGGGCCCCGGCCAGCTTCGCGGCCTCGACCACGATCTCGGGGGCGCCGTCCTTGAGCAGGAGGGGGATGCGCGGAGAGACCGCCTTCACGGCCTCCGCGCGGTCGCGGGGCGCGATGGGCCGCCAGATCCCCATCAGGCGGTCCCGCCCCGAAGGCTTCTCCCAGTCCGCGAGCACCCGGAGCGCCTCGACGCGCGCCGCGGCGGGCGCCGCGCTGCCCGCGAACGCCGCGAGCTTCTCCGACCAGCCAAGACGGGAGGCCGCATTCACAGCCCGGAGGAGCGCCCGCTCCGGCGCCTGCGGCCGACCCAGCAGGTCCGCGAGCGCCGGGAGCGCCGCGTCGATGGGCTGGTCGTAGATCGCACGCGCCGCCTCGAGCACGATCGCGGGATCCTCATCCTCGAGGAACAGGGCGGCCTTGGGGTCGGCGAGTTTGCGGAGCGCCACCAGCGAGGCGATCCGCACCGCCCGCGAGGCATTCCGATTCTGGGCCGCCAGCTGATCCGACGTGGCCAAGCAGGTCAGAGCCATGATACCGGCGTGCCGGAGGAGCCTGTCCCGATCGCCGTTCTCCTGGAGCATCGCGATGATCGGCTGGAACTCCCTCCGGTCGCTCTTGCGGCCGGTCTTCCCGAACCCGATCGTCGCGAAGTAGCGCACGCGGGGATTCTCATCGGTCATCAAGCTCTTGAGGTCCGGGGCGGCCTCCCGCGCACGGAGCTCGCCCAGCACCTTGGCCGCCTGGGTGCGGACCTCGGCGTCGTCGTCCCTCAGCATCAGCAGCAGGGGCTCCCATTTCTTGAGCTGGCCCAGGCCCCAGATCGCGTGGAGGCGCGCGAGCGGCGGGCGGTTGGGCGAGAGGCCGCGCTCGAAGACGTCGCCCTCCTTCCGGTCCACGAGCTCGAACTGCGCCGCCTGGCGGATCCGCTGATCGGAGTGCCCGAGGAGCGTCGCCAGCTCCTTCACCTCGCGCTTCCCCATCCCCTCCGAGATCAGCCGCTTCACCTCGACCAGGAGCGGGTCCTTCGCCTCCGGGTCGGCGAGCCGCCAGACGCGGCCCTTGTCGACCTTGTCCCAGAGGCCCACCCAGTCGGCCACGTAGAGCGCGCCGTCGTTGCCGAACTCGACGTCGGGTGCCGACATGTTCCACGCGAGCTTCTCGAGGTCGACCATCTCGAACGAAGCACCCTTCGGCTTCATCCGGAAGGCGTAGACCCCGCCCGGGTAGTCGCACATGAAGAAGTGGTCGCGGTAGCGCTCCGGGATCGCGGCGACGCCGGGATGATACGTCACGCCCGAGGGGCCGTGGCCGAGGCGCGCGACGAACGGCACCTGGAAGGCCGTCTCGAACCTCCACTGGTCCTCCGCGCACCACGCCCCGCCCGTGGGCATGAACTGGTAGCCGATCCGCCAGCCGTAGTCGGCGCCCTCGACGACGTAGGTCCAGCGGCAGGTCTCGCCCACGTCGGGGGCGATCGAGATGTTGTTGTCGCCCGTGAAGAGGTTGCCGTGCTGGTCGAAGGCCAGCTCCTGCGGATTTCGGAGGCCGACGCACACGACCTCGAACTCCGTGCCGTCGGGATTGCAGCGGAAGACGCCGCCGCCGTCGGGGAAGTCGTGGACCTTGCCTCCGGTCTCGACGCGGAACCCGCGATCGCCGTGGCTCCAGTAGAGCTTCCCGTCGGGCCCGAAGCGGAGCCCGTGCATGTCGTGCCCGCTCGCCCCGAGATGCACGCCGAAGCCCGTGAAGAGCGCCTTCCGGGCGTCCGCCTTCCCATCGCCATCCGTGTCCTTGAGATGCCAGAGGTTGGGGATGCAGGTGTACCAGACCTCGCCCTTCCGGACGAGGACGCCCGCGCCGATCCCCTCGCCCAGGCCGTTGTAGCCCTCGCTGAACGTCGTCGCCTGGTCGGGCCGGCCGTCGCCGTCCGTGTCCGTGAGGAGGCGGATCCGCTCGGACTCCACCATCCACTCCTTCGCGCGCTCGCCCAGGCGCTTCTTGTGATAGGCCTCCAGGTCCTCGTGGCGGCGGCAGGCGAGATCGTCGTCAAGCCACTCCTTGCGCATGTGGATGTCGAGCGTCGAGGTGTGGCGCCTGTGGCACTCGGCCGCGTAGAGGCGGCCCTGCTCGTCGAACGCGATCGCGACCGGGTTCTGCAGGAGGGGCTCCTTCGCCCAGAGCTCAGCCTTCAGGCCGGGCGCGAGCGCGATCCGCTTGAGCATCGCCTCGGGATCGGGCACCGAGCTCGGACGCTCCTGCCCGGCGGCGAGCGCCCCGAGCAGAAGGATGAGCCCTGCGATCCTCATCTTACCCCCGCAGATTGAACATCCGCGCCGCCGTGCCGCCGAGCACCCTGTCCTGATCGGCGGCGGAATAGTGCGCGATGAGCGAGCGGGCCCGATCGCGGGAAGCGCGGTAGGACTCGGGCGTCGCCGTCGCCGAGAACCCTCCGCCGTAGATCATCCGGTCGGGCCCGTAGGCGTCGGCCAGTTGTCTCACGATCGGGGCGATGTCCCGATGCGGATACTCGGAGGAGGGCCCGTAGCTCGAGAGCTTCATGACCGTGTTCTTGAAGCGGCCCGCCCAGCCGACGACCCGCGCGTGCTCCTCGGGCGTCCCCTGAAGCGGACGACCCAGGTGATCGATGATGACGGTCGTCTTCGAGAATTCCTCGATGTACGGCTCGTAGCCCGGGGCGTAGCGCGGCTCGAAGTGGATCTGGAGGGCGAGGCCGAGGTCGGCGGCCTGCTTCCAGAGCTCGCGGAGCTCGGGCTTCCCGAAGGGCGGGAGCCGGTCGGGCGCGTAGGCGTGGACGCGGGCGGCCACGATGGGGAGGCGCTTCGCGAGCGCCGCCATCGCCGCGAGCGAGCCCGGGCGATCGGCGAAGAAGAGGCAGGTCCCTTTGAGCCGCCCCTTCCCCACCTCGAGGCAATGCTCGAGGTAGCGATGGTCGTCCTGGTAAGGCTCCGGGTGGACGACGATCGCGAAGTCCACGCCCGCGCCGTCCATGCAGTGAAGCAGGTGCTCCGGCGTCGCGGCCTCCGCGGGCTGGTACGGCCCCTTCGGATGATAAGGGAAGCGCGGGTCGTTCCTTCCGGCGAAGCAGTGGAGGTGGGTGTCGACGACGATGCTGCGTGACGCGCCGACCTGAGGCGTCGTGCAGCCCGCCAGGGTGGCGGCCGCCGCGGCGCCGAGGAACTCCCGGCGGTTCACGGCAGCCTATCCATCAGGAGGACCCGCGCGGGGGCCCCGTCGCCGCCCACGACCAGCGCCGGTCCGCAGAAGAAGAAGTAATCGCCGGGGGGGACATCGGCCAGGCAGAGTCCCTCGACCAGCGTGATCTTCGCACGGAGGAGCGCGTGGTGCGCGGGATGATTCGGGTGCTTGAACTCCTCGATCCCGAGGCCGTCCGTCCCGACAAGCCGGATCTTCTTCTCGACCAGGAACTGGGCGCCCGGGCCGCTGAGGTAGACGTACTTCGGATCGAACCCGCCGCCCGCCTTCCAGTGGTCGGAGTTGCGGGTGCGGAGGAGGACGCGCTCCACGCCGGCCCAGTCGAGTTTCTCCAGGTCCGCGCGGTCCACCCGGTCGTTCCCGGGGAAGTGCAGGACCCGCGCGCGGCCCACCAGATTCTCGAGCGGGATCGCCTCGATGCCGAACCCGTCCGCCTCAAAATGCCACGGGGCGTCCACGTGGGTCCCGCTGTGGGCGCCGAACTCGAGGCGCGACCCGTTGGCGGCCCGCCCCTGCGCCAGCTCCGCCTCCATGATCTTCCGGAAGGGCGTGTTGCCGGCGTAGGTCGGCATCCCCTCGCGCAAGGGCATCGAGACGTCGTAGATCACGGCTTGAGGACCGCCTTGAGCAGCGTCCCCTCGGCCATGCCGTCGAAGCAGGACTGCCACTCCTCGAGCTTCGCCACGCGGCTGATGAGGGGCCGCACGTTGAGCTGGCCCGAGGCCAGGAGGCGGAGGACCCGCTCCCAGATGGGCCAGTTGTGGCTGAAGCTCCCCTGCAGCGTCACGTTCTTCTGGACGAGCTGGTCCATCGAGAAATTGAGCGGCTGCGGGCCCCAGCCCACTTTCGCGATCTGCCCCGCGGGCCGCACCCAGTC
>JAHFOZ010000166.1:0-2754 GCA_023261405.1 Planctomycetota bacterium | reverse complement strand
AGTCGAGGGCCGACTTGAGCGACGCGGAGACGCCGGCGGCGTCGATCACCACGTCGGCGCCCGCGCCGTCGCCCAGCCCGGCGAGCACCTGTTTCATGTCCTGCGTCTGCACGTCCACGGCGTGGGTGGCGCCGGTCTTGAGGCCGACCTCCATCCTCGCCTTGTCGCGCGTCGTGCCCGCGATCACCACGGCCCCGGCGCCGCAGAGCTTCGCCATCTGGACGCAGAGGAGACCGATGGGTCCCGGTCCGACCACGACCACCGTGTCGCCGGGACGCAGCCGCGCGTTCCCCACCGTGGCGTTGTAGGCCACGCAGCAGGGCTCCGTGTAGGCGGCCACCTCGGGGTCGAGCCCCTTCGGCATGACGTGGAGGCAGCGGGTGGGGACGCGGACGTACTGGGTCATCGCCCCGTCGCGCCCGTTCCCGAAGCCGCGGCGGTGCGGGTCCAGGTTGTAGAGGCCCGCGCGCGCCTGGGGCGAGTCCTCGTCGATCTCGGCGGCCGTCTCGCTCACCACCCAGTCGCCTTCCTTGAAGTTCTTCACGCCGGGCCCCACCCCGGCGACCTGGCCGCAGAACTCGTGGCCCAGGATCACCGGGACGTTCACCGTCCACGACTGCGTGTTGTGGTAGTTGTGGACGTCGCTCCCGCAGACGCCCACCGCGCCCACGCGGAGGAGCACCTCCTTCTCGCCGGGCGCCGGGACGGGCACCTGCCGGAGTTCGATACATCCCTTGCGCGCCTCGTAGTGGACCACGGCGGGCATGGTGGACGGCATGGCTATCTCCCTTTCACGCGGTTGACGAAGTTCCGTATGGTCTCGAAGAGCTTGTCCGAGTCGGCCCCCGGCTTGAGCTCGTAATCCGCGACCGCGAGCGGGGCGCCGATCACGACGAGCGAGGCGCCGAGCGAGGGGCATTGCGCGGCCTGGTCGATGGAGAGCCCGCCCACCGCCTGGAGCGGGATCTTCACGGCGGAGCGGACCTTCTTCAGGTCGTCGAGCGGCGACTTCCCCTTCTCCCAGTGGCGCTCGTCGAGGCCGGTGTGGACGATGACGACGTCCACGCCCATCTCTTCCATCTTGCGGGCCATGGCGATCTTGTCGGGGCAGAGCATGATGTCGCCCATGACGTAGCGGCCGTACTCCTTCCCGGCGCGCACGGCCTCGCGGATCGTGTGTTCGTGGGCCTGGCCCATGACGACGACGAACGAGGCGCCGTTCTTGTACATCATCTCGGCCTCGAGGTAGCCGGCGTCCATGGTCTTGAGATCCGCGATGATCGGATGGTCCGGGTATCGGTCGTGGAGCGCCTTCACGGCGTGGAGCCCCTCGCCCAGGATGAGCGGCGTGCCGACCTCGAGCCAGTCCACCCCGGCCTTCACGGCGATCTCCGCGGTGGGGAGCGCATCGGCCAGAGTTTGAAGGTCGAGGGAGAGCTGGACTTTCGGCTTGCCGTCGATGAGGACCGGTTTCATTGCGTGACTCCCGTGCGTTGAGGGGGCCCGAGCGGGCCCGTGGGGAACTGCTCGAGCTCGATGACCTGGCCGCTGAACGGGGCGGCCTTGGCGGAGGCGAGGAAAACGCAGACCTCGGCGACCTCGGTGGGCTTGAGGATGCGGCCGAGGGGCCACTTCCTCCCCTCCTTGTCGAGGAAGTCGCCGGGCAGCCCGAGCTTCTTCATCATAGTGCGCTCGCCTTCCGAGTCCATCCAGCCCACGTTGAGGCAGTAGACGCGGACGCGGTCGAACTTGAGGTAGTGGGCGAGGTTGCGGGAAGCGGTCTGGAGCGCGCCCTTGGTGGCGGCGTAGACGAGGAGCCGCGGCTCGCCCATGTAGTGGTTGACGCTCCCGATGTTGATGATGGCGCCCTTCCGCTTCCGCAACGACGCCACGGCGCGCTGCGCGAGGAGGAGGGGCGCGCGGACGTTGAGGGCGAAGAGGCGGTCGAAGAACTCCGGCGTGAAGTCGTCCACCGTGGCGCGAGAGCTGTCCACCGCGCTGTTGACGAGGAGGTCGATGCCGCCGAACTCCGACAGGGCGCGGTCCACGAGCCGCCGGCAGTCCTCGACGCGCGTGAGGTCCGACTCCTGGTAGACGACGCCCTTCCCCAGCTTCCGGGCGAGGCGCTCCCCCTTGTCCCGCTGGCGTCCGGAGATGACGACGCGGGCGCCCTCCCGCACGCAGAGCTGCGCCACGGCGGCGCCCAGCCCCTGGGTGCTGCCCGTGACCACCGCCACCTTCCCCGCCAGCTGACCGCGCACGCGTCCTCCCGTCGTCACTCGTCGCCGCCGCCGCCGAAATGGCGGGCGAACTTCTGCTTCAGGAAAGCGGCGCTGGCCCGCAGGTTGGCCATGCCCTCCTCGATCGTGGCCCCGTCGCCGTCCTCGATGCTCACCCATCCGGAGTAGCCGGCCTTCGCGAGCCTCCCGAAGATGCGGTCGTAGTCGTTGAGTCCGTTCCCGATCACGCCGTGGCGCACGATCTTCGCGTACCCGTGCATGGCGTCCTTCGCGTGCCGCTGGAGGTCTTCGATCGTCCCTCCCTCGAGGTAGCGGTCGGACGCCTGCATGGTCGCCACCCGCGGCAGCACGCGCTCCAGGAGCTCGTACTGGTCCTCCCCCGCCACGATGCAGTTCGACGGGTCGTACTGCGCCTTGAGCCAGGGCGAGTCCACCCCGTCGAGGATGGCGAGATAGCGTTTGTGGCTCTGGGCCCACTCGGGGTACTCCCAGAGCCCGTCCTTGTAATGGTTCT
>JAHFOZ010000165.1:2066-10305 GCA_023261405.1 Planctomycetota bacterium | reverse complement strand
GCGAA
Source organism: Planctomycetota bacterium (assembly GCA_023261405.1). GTDB lineage: Bacteria > Planctomycetota > MHYJ01 > MHYJ01 > JACPRB01 > JACQFK01. The sequence continues at coordinate 10,300 of JAHFOZ010000165.1, read as the reverse complement.
GATTTCGTATTCGTGGCGCTCCGCCGGCCGTATGTAAGGGAGTGCCAGGGAATGGCTCGGAGGAACTCATGATGACGCTGCGATCCCTGCCGATCTTCGCGATGCTCGCCGTGGCGAATGCCACCGCCGGCCCCTCCTTCGCTCTCCGGGGGGTTGAGCCACGGAGGGCGGGCCCGTCTGCTCCCGCTCGCGAGATCACGTTCGAGGCGGGTCTCGAGTACGCCCGCGCCGGGGGCGAGGGCCTGCAGCTCAACCTCGCGCGCCCGAAGGCCCCGTCCGTGAAGACGCCGGCCATCCTCTGCATCCACGGCGGCGGGTTCCGCGCCGGGAAGCGGGAGGGATGGGACGCGCGATGTCGTCTGCTGGCGGAGCAGGGGTACGCGGCGGCGACCGTGACCTACCGGCTGGCACCGAAGCACCCGTTCCCGGCGGCGGTTGAGGACGTCAAGGCCGCGGTGCGCTGGCTCCGGGCGAACGCGGAGAAATACTCCATCGATCCGGATCGCATCGGCGTCGTGGGGGATTCGGCGGGCGGACACCTGGCCCAGTTCCTCGGGGTGACGGGCGGTGTCGCGCAGTTCGAGGGCGACGGCGGCAACGCCGCGTTCTCGAGCCGCGTCTCCTGCGTGGTCAACTATTACGGACCGAGCGACCTGACGCAGTCGTATGGCAAGAGCGTCGACGCGGCGGAGGTGCTTCCGCTCTGGCTGGGCGGGGACGCCGTGAAGGAGCGGCACCGGCACATCCTGGCCAGCCCGCTCTACTGGGCGACGCCGGCGGCCGCCCCGACCCTGCTCCTGCAGGGCACGGAGGACAAGTACGTGAACCACGAGCAGGCGGTCTGGATGCGCGACCGGCTGAAGGCCGTCGATGTCGAGGTCGAGCTGCTCACCCTGGAGGGGGCGGGCCACGGGTTCAAGGGGGCCGACGCGGAGAAGGCCTGGAAGGCGGCCCTGGAGTTCTTCGAGCGCCACCTGAAGCCGGCGAAGTAGGGCTCGCCCCCCGAAACTCAACCCTTCGGAGGGCGAAGGAGTGTGCGTGCTGCGCGGATCGGCAGAAGTTCAGCTTGACGAGACCGGTTCGAGGTCCAGGAGCGCCCGCACGCGCGCGAGGAGGCTGTCCGGGGTGAACGGCTTGCTCAAGAAGTCGGAATCCCGGTCGAACTGCTCGTGCTTGAAGACCGCGCTCTCGGAATAGCCGGAGATGAAGAGCGCCTTCACTCCAGGACGGTCATGGCGCAGCCGCTTCATCAAGTCGAATCCGCCCAGCTTGGGCATCACCAGGTCGGTCACGACGAGATCGACGGGGGCGGCGGTCGCGGTCACCGCGGCCAGCGCCTCCTCCCCGTTCGTCGCCGTCCGGACGCGGTATCCCTGCTTCTCCAGCACAGCGCGGCAGAGATGGCGCACGGACGCCTCGTCCTCCACGAGCAGGATCGATTCGTGTCCGGGGCGGGGGATGGGCTTGGGGGTCTGCCGCCGGGCCTCTTCCGGGACCCCGGCGCCCCTGGGGAAGTAGAGGCGGAAGACGCTTCCCTTTCCGACTTCGCTGTCGGCCGTGACATGTCCGCCGCTCTGCTTGACGATCCCGTAGACGGTGGGGAGGCCCAGGCCCGTCCCCTTTCCCACCTCCTTCGTCGTGAAGAACGGTTCAAAGAGATGGGACCGGACCTCCGCGCTCATGCCCTCGCCGGTGTCGTGCACGGCCAGAAGGACGTGAGGGCCGGAGGGCGACGCGCCTTCGTCGATGTTGCGCGTCTCCAACGTCAGGAGGCCTCCGCGGGGCATCGCGTCCCGGGCGTTCACGACGAGGTTGACGATCACCTGTTCCAGCTGGCCGGGGTCCATCCAGATCGGCCAAAGATCCGGCTGGAGGGCGGCCTTCACCTCGATGTCCTCGCGGAGCACCCGGCGGAGCATCCCATCCATCTGGCGGACCACCGCATTGAGGTTGACGAGCTTGGCCTGCAGGACCTGCTTCCGGCTGAATGCCAGAAGTTGGCGGGTGAGCTCGGCGGCGCGCTCCCCGGCCTTGAGAATCCCACGGACTTCCTCCTGCTCCGGGTGGGCTCTGTCCATCCGGGAGGCCAGGAGGCTTGCGTACCCGAGGATGGCCGTGAGGAGGTTGTTGAAGTCGTGGGCGACCCCCCCGGCGAGCCGGCCGATGGCGTCCATCTTCTGGGCCTGGCGCAGTTCGGCCTCCTTTCCCAGGAGAGCCTCTTGAGCCTGCCGCCGCTCGGTGACTTCGCGCTGGAGCACCTCATTGGCGCGCGACATCTCCAGGGCGCGTTCCACGCCCAGACGCTCCATGATGACCGTCCGCCCGGTGACGACGAGCAGAAACGCGCCGAGGAGAGCGGCAAAGCCCATTCCGCCGGCCAGGGCCACCCAGGGCCTCAGGGTAGCCTGGCTGAGCCAGTAGGAGGGGGTGCCCCGGTAGCTTACCCGCCACGTGCGCCCGGCGACCTCGAATCGGGCGGAGTGGAAGAGCTCTCCGCGGGTCACCGCCTCGGAGGGCGGTTTCCGGTCGTTCGTCCAGAGCGGAGGGCCTCCGCTGCCCTCGTCTTCGACGGTGATTCCGATCTCCGGGGAGGAATGCGCCTGGAGCGCCGACCTCATGAACTCGCCCATGCGGAAGATCGCAGTGGCGTAACCCCGGGGCTCCCGCTCGGAAGGGGAGGGGTTACTTGTTCCGGCCATGCCGGGGGCGTAGACGGGATGGAACACCAGGATGCCGTACTCTTTCTCGCTTTCCTGCACCAGATGAATCCGCCCCGTGGCGGCCGGGAGTCCCGTCTCCCGGGCCCGCCGGAGCGCCTCCCGCCGGCCCGGTTCCGACGAGACGTCAAACCCGCGCGCGATCGAGTGGAACTCACGGGGTTCGATGTGCAGGACGGCGACGTGCTCCTCGCGGGGCGGCGAGGGTGTCCCGTCTGCTTCCACGATCCGGTAACCGTCGTACCCGGATCGCCGGGCGCGCTCCTCGAACGCCGCACGATCCCCGGCCTTCACGACGGGGTTCCAGGAGATCGCCTGGAGGCCGGGGTGGACGGGAACCGCATGCCGTGTGAACGCGGAGAGTAACGCCACGTTGTCCTCGGGGACGGTCTCGAGCAGGCCGCCGAGTGATTGGAGCATGAGCAGGCCGCGCTCGAGGCCGTCCCGCACGGAGCGGGTCATGTCCTCCGTGTCGTCGGAGAACTTGGACTGGGTGTGCCGGGTTTCCAGCGAACTGACCCAGACGAAGAACGCGCAGATCACGCTCAGAGTTGCAGCGAGGGGCAGCGCGATCGTGGTCGCCCTCCGCCTCCAGACCTCCCGCGGTTCTGCCAGGGCGATGAGGACCAGCGGGGCGACCACGGCGATGCCGATGGCATCTCCCAGCCACCAGGTCCACCAGCTGTACGCGAAGTCCCGGGCCTGGACGGCCCCGATCAGGAGGAGCGCCGCGACGCTGATCGTCGCGTTGACGAGGCAGCTCAGCGGGCCCGCCAGGAAGAGGAACTTGACGGTCTCCCGCTCGCGCAGGAGTTCAAGGGGGAATCCCACGAACCGCCGCACCAGGGCGGCGCCGGCCAGCGCCTGGAGGGCCGCGCCGCCGGCGATGGTGAAGGCGAGAAGGATCGAGCGATGGGTGGCCCAGCCTCCCGTCGCGTCGTAGGAGATGGACAGGTTCACGGCGAACGAGCCCAGGAGGACGCCGGGCCAGAGCCTGGGCCCGAAGATGAGCAGCGCCGCCAGGGCGATTCCCGAGGGAGGCCAGAGAGCGGTGGCGTATCCCGGAGGGATGGCGAGGAGGAGGCCGAGCTTTCCCGTGCCTGCGTACGCCGCCGCCACCCCCAGGCAGCGAAGCGAGGCCCGGAGGATGCCGGAACCCGAGAATGGTTTTTTCAAGGCGCAATGATTGTAGCGTGCTGCATCAATAATGGTGGAAAAACCTCGCAAGGGAACCGCGAGGGCTTGCCAGCGGCCCGGGAATCGCGGGATCGGAGGTGACGCCGGGAACGCCAGCGCCATTTGAAGGTGATCCGTAGCGCAATTGACGAAACGTTTTCCCTTCTCAGGGTTATGACACTTGGGTCAGATTCGCGCCCGGAGGCCGGGTCGGGGAGCGGGCAGCGGGGTCAACGCAACGGGGGTGAGACGATGAGCGATCCGCAGGTGTCCGAGTCCGACGTCAAGCTCGTGGAGCAGCTGCGCGACGCGCACAAGAAGCTCCGCGAGGAGATGGGCAAGGTCATCGTGGGGCAGGGCGAGGTGCTCGACCAGTTGCTCACGTCGATCTTCTGCCGGAGCCACGCGCTCCTCGTCGGCGTCCCCGGCCTCGCCAAGACCCTCATGGTGAGCACGCTGGCGCAGGCGCTCGACCTCACGTTCAAGCGCATCCAGTTCACCCCCGACCTCATGCCCTCCGACATCACCGGCACGGAGGTCATCCAGGACGACCCCGCCACCCGGCAGCGCATCTTCAAGTTCATGCCGGGCCCCATCTTCGCCAACATCGTGCTGGCGGACGAGATCAACCGCACCCCGCCCAAGACCCAGGCCGCCCTCCTCGAATCAATGCAGGAGCGCAAGGTCTCCGTCGGCGGCGTGGACCATCCCATGAAGGATCCGTTCTTCGTCCTCGCCACCCAGAACCCCATCGAGCAGGAAGGCACCTACCCGCTCCCCGAGGCCCAGCTCGACCGCTTTCTCTGCCTCATCCGCGTGGACTACCCCACCGACGAGGAGGAGGAGAAGATCATGCGGCTCGGGACCTCCGATGTCGTGCCCAGCGTGGGCAAGGTGCTGCACGGGGAGGACATCATCAGGCTCCAGAAAATCGTGCGCCGCGTCCCGGTGGCGGACCACATCTTCGCTTACGCCAAGGCCATCACGCGCATGAGCCGCCCGGGCCGCCCCGAGGCCGGCGACTTCGTCAACAAGTGGCTCACGTGGGGCGCCGGGCCGCGCGCCAGCATGAACCTCATCCTGGCCGCCAAGGCGCACGCCATCCTGGGGGGGAAGTTCCACGTCTCGGCCGACGACGTGGCCGCCGTGGCGCTTCCCATCCTGCGCCACCACCTCATCCCCAGCTTCGCCGCCCAGAGCGAGGGCGTGACCTCGGACGACGTGGTCAAGAAGATCCTCGAGTCCGTGCCCAGGAACAAGGCCCCCCAGCCCGTCCCGGCGCGCGCCTAGCCGCGCGGCGGAAACCGGTGGAGCACGAGTGTTTCAAGTGGCCGTGATTTGAGCGGGGAACCGTGGCGACGCTGCTGAGAACCGACGTCATCTCGAAGGCGGAGGCCCTGGGCCTGAAGGCCCGCGCCGTCGTCGAGGGCATGCGCGTCGGCGACCACAAGAGCCCGTACCACGGGTTCTCGGTCGAGTTCATCCAGCACCGCGAGTACGTCCCCGGCGACGACATCCGCTACATCGACTGGCGCGTTTACGGCCGCAACGAGCGCTACGCGATCAAGCAGTACGAGCAGGAGACGAACTTCGTCGGCCACATCGTGCTCGACGCCAGCCGCTCCATGCTCTTCGGCGAGGGGGATCAGAACAAGCTGGGGTACGCCAAGATCCTCGCCGCCGCGCTCTCCTACCTCATCATCCAGCAGCGCGATTCGGCCGGGCTCAGCATCTTCGACGCCGGGTGGCGCCTCCAGGTCCCGCACGGCAGCCAGCCCGGCCACGTCCAGCAGATCCTCCGCGCCCTCGAGGGCACCGAGCCGCAGGAGAAGACCGCCATCGGACCGCTCCTCCACTCGCTCGCCGAGAAGGTCCGCCGCCGCGGCCTTGTCTTCCTCATCTCCGACTGCCTCGACGAGGTGCCGGGCATCCTCGAGGGGCTCCGCCACCTGCGATTCATGGGCCACGAGGTCACGGTCTTCCACGTCCTCCACGAGGAGGAGATCGGCTTCCCCTTCGAGGGCATGGTGAAGTTCGACGGGATGGAGGAGAAGATGCATCTCCTCACCCGCCCGCAACTCATCCGCCCCTCGTACCTCAAGGCGCTCCAGGCATACCTGAAGGAGTTGCAGGAGGGCTGCGTGGCCAACCGCTGCGATTACGTCCTCATGGATACCTCGAAGCCCCTCGGCGAGACGCTCGCCACCTACCTGGCACGACGCCTCCGGGTGAGGAGGATCTGATGGGCTTCCTCGCCCCCCTCATGCTCTGGGGCGTCGCCGCCGCCAGCATCCCCGTCATCCTCCACCTTTTCTACCGCAGCCGCTACCGCACGGTCCCCTGGGCCGCCATGAAGTTTCTCCTCACCAGCGTCGAGCAGACCAGCCGGCGCCTGCGCTTCCAGGAACTCCTCCTCCTCGCCGCCCGCACGCTCCTCCTGGCGCTCCTGGGCTTCGCCCTCGCGCGGCCCTCGTCCGTCTCGCGCAACGCCTCGGACAGCGAGGCCGTGGACGCCGTCCTCCTCATCGACACGTCCTACAGCATGGGCGCCCGCGAGGGGAACGGCACGCTCCTGGACCGCGCCAAAGTTTCCGCCCTTTCGATCATCGACCGCCTGCCGCAGCACTCGACGGCGCAGGTGGTCGCCTGCGCCGACCGCGCGCGGCTCCTGGGGCCCCTCGCGGCTTCGAACCTCGACCAGGCGCGCCAGATCATCAAGTCCGTCGAGCTGAGCCACCTCTCCACCGACTTCCTGCCGGGCGCCGGCGAGGCGGCGGAGGCGCTCGGGCGCGGCCACTCGGTCAACAAGGAGGTCTACCTGATCTCCGACCTCCAGCGCCGCGGATGGGACCAGCAGCAGGCCGCGCTCACCGCCAGGCTCCAGGACCTCGGCAAGGGGGCGGCGCTCTACCTGGTCCGCTGCGGCTCGCGAGTGCCGCGCAACGTCTCGGTGACGGGGATCGCCGCCCAGTCGGGGATCCCGCATACGGGAGAGCGCGTGGGCTTCGCGGTCCTGCTGCGGAACTCCGGCGCCGAGGCTGTCCGGGACCTCACCGTGACGCTCGAGGTGGATGGCCGCACGCGTGACCGCGAGTCGCAGCCCGTGGCCGTCCTCGCGCCGGGCGAGACGCTCGCCGTCACGCTCTCCGCCAAGCTCGACCGCGCGGGTTTCCGCACGGTCACCGCTTCCGTGGCGCCCGACGAGCTCGAGGCCGACAACCGCTATGTCAAAGTACTCCCGGTGCGCGACCAGGCCCGGGTCCTGGTGGTGGACGGCGCCTCGAGCGACCTCAAGCCCGAAAACGCGGCGACCTTCTACCTGATGCACAGCCTCCGGCCGGTCCCCGAATCGGCCTGGCCCGCGTACCACCTGCAGCCGCGCGCCGTCACGCCGGCGGATGCGTCGCCCGCGCTCCTGGCCGATGCAGACGCCTGCGTCCTGGTCAACGCCCCGGTCCAGGCGACCGGGGAGAACAGCCCGGGGGCGCTCTCCTCCGAGTTCGTGGAGCGGCTCGCAGGCTTCGTGCGCGAGGGGAAGGGGCTCCTCGTCTTCGCGGGCCCGCGCGTATCGCCCGAGCTCTACAACCGCGTGTTCTGGGACGAGCACAAGATCCTTCCCGCGAGGCTGACCGGCGTGGAGTCCGTCCCGCCCGGCGCGACGCTCGGGATCGACCCCAACTCCGCCGACCCCAAGGGCTTCCTTGCGGCGTTCCGGGAGGAGCCGCTCAGCCGCCTCGACCAGACGCACGTGATGCAGTGGCTCGGGGTGGAGGACCGCGGGCAGCCCGGGGTCTCGATCGACCTCCGGTACGGGAACCGGAAGCCGCTCGTGGTCACGGGGAAGGCGGGCGCCGGGACGGTGATGCTGGTGACCTCCTCGGCCGACCTTCGCTGGACCGACTGGCCGCTGCGCCACACCTACCTGCCCTTCGTGCACGTGGCGCTCGCGCGCCTCCTCTCGGGGCACACGGACGTCCACAACGTCACGGCCGGCGAGCCGCTCAAGTGGCGGCCTCCCTCGACGGAGGCGGGGAAAGTCTTCACCTCGGCCGATCCGGAGGGGCGTCGCGCGCGCCTAGGCGTGCCGGAGCTGGTGGACGGGCAGCCCGTCGTCACGGCCCCGAATACGCCGCGCGCCGGGGTCTACCGGATCCTGGCGGAGGGCGATGTGTCCGGGGAGGGCGCGGCGTTCGCCGTGACGCCCGACCTCCGGGAGAGCGAGGACCTCGAGACCCTCACGGACAAGCAGATCGACGAGCGCCTGGGTTTTGCCGTCCAGCACGTGACGGCCGGGGAGGACGCGGGATCGCAGGCGGGCGTCCATCGCCTCAAGAACGAATG
>JAHFOZ010000165.1:0-2056 GCA_023261405.1 Planctomycetota bacterium | reverse complement strand
AACTCGAGACCGCGAGGCTGAGCTTCCACGGGCTGATCGCCCCGTGGTTCGCCGTGCTCGTGGCGGCGGCCGCGGCGGTCGGGGTCTTCATGCTCTACTGGAAGGAGCGCGGGAAGCTCGGCGCGTTCCGCCGCTCCGTGATGGCCGTCCTGCGGGTCGGCGTGGTGACCGTGGCGCTCTTCCTCCTCCTCAGGCCGGTGATGGTGGCGGAGTCGAAGGGCGAGCGCCCCCGCGGCGCCGTCCTCCTCGTGGACAACAGCCTCAGCATGACGCAGCGCGACCAGCGGCTGGCGGCGCCGGACCGGATGCGCGTGGCCATCGCCGAGAACCTCGTGCCGCCGGACACGGCGCTCTCGGAGACCGCCGACGTCCCGCCGAACACGCCGGACAACCCGTCGCGCGCGAGCCTCGTGCAGGCGGCGCTGGCCCATCCGAAGCTCAGGCTCCTGGAAGGGCTCGAAAAGGCGGGGCCCCTCAAGGTCTACGTCTTCGGCCAGCGTCTCCGCAGCCTCGAGGACGTGCAGGCGCCGGCCGCGGAGGGTGCCGCCCGGGAGGGGGCCGCCCCGAAGCTCGCCCGCGCGCTCAAGTTCGACGAGACCCGCACCGCGCTTGCCGAGGCGGTGAACGACGTGCTCGCGCGGAGCGAGGGGGACCTCCCTTCCGCGATCGTGGTGATGACCGACGGCCGGGACAACGCGAGCCGCCTCACCCTGGAGGAGGCCGCACGCGAGTGCGCCCGCCTCAAGGTCCCGCTCCACGTCTACGGCGTCGGGTCTTCCGAGGTGGGAAACCTCGAGCTCAAGGATTTCGCCGCGCCGGACACGATCTTCTACGACGACACGGTCTCCGTCCCGGTGCGCTGGCGCTGCCGCGGCTTCAAACAGGGGGCCGCGGAGATCACCCTCTCGGTGGGGAAGCGCGTGGTCGCCCGCAAGGAGGTCGCGCTCCAGGAGGGCGAGGACTTCCGCGACGTGCTCACGTTCACGCCGCGCAAGACCGGGGCGGGCGAGGAGAAGGACGACCTCGTGGTCTCCCTCCAGTACCGCGGGACCGAGACGTTCACGCAGGACAACTCCGCACGGCGGCCGGTGTCCATCGTGGACCGCAAGGTGAAGATTCTCCTCGTGGAGAATTCGCCGCGCTGGGAGTACAAATTCCTCCAGACGGCCTTCCTCCGCGACCGCCGGGTGGAGGCGCGCTTCCTGCTGGCGGGCGGCGACCGCCGCGCGCTCACGGCCGGCCCTCCCTTCCTGCCGGCGTTTCCCGCTACCCGCCAGGAGCTCTTCGCCTTCGACCTGCTCATCCTGGGCGACGTCCCGGCCGCCTTCATCGGGCCGGAGCGGGCGGGCTGGGTGCGCGACTTCGTCCGCGAGGGCGGGAGCCTGATCGTGATCGCGGGCCGGCAGAACATGCCTGCCGCGTTCCACGCCGGGCCGCTTGCGGAGGTGCTGCCCGTGGAGTTCGCCCCGGGCCGGGCGATCGCGAGCGACCTGGAGCGGACCCATCCCTACCAGCCGGTGCTGACGCGCGCGGGCGAGCGCTCCGAGATGCTGGCCCTCGCCGAGACGCCGGAGGAGAGCGCCCGCGCCTGGCAGACCCTCCCGGGCTTCCACTGGATCTTCCCCACGACCAAGCTCCGCCCCGGTGCCACGGCGCTCCTCGTCCATCCGCGCCAGAAGGCGGGCGAGCAGCTCGCGCCCGTCCTCGCCTCGCATTACTACGGCCGGGGGCAGGTGCTCTTCTTCGCCACGGATGAGACCTGGCGCTGGCGCACCGACTCGGGGGAGAAGACCTACGGGCGCTTCTGGGGCCAGGTGATCTACCAGATGGGGCTGCCGCACCTGATCGGGACCCCCAAGCGGGTCCAGATCACCCTGGAGCGCCCCGAGAACGTGCTGGGCCGGCCGGGCCACGTCTTCGCCCGGGTCTTCGACGCGGAGTTCCGCCCCTTCACGGGCGACCGCGTGGTGGCGCGGCTGGAGCACGTGGACGCGAAGCCCGGCGAGGAGCGCACGCGCACGCTGCTCCTCGAGCCGGTGGCGGGCCAGCCCGGCGA
>JAHFOZ010000164.1 GCA_023261405.1 Planctomycetota bacterium | reverse complement strand
GACGACGATGATGACCTCCGGGTTGTTCTTGAGGACGGCCTTGGCGATCTTCTGGAGGATGGTGGTCTTCCCGGTGCGGGGCGCCGCGACGATGAGCCCGCGCTGCCCCTTCCCCACGGGCGTGACCATGTCCATCACGCGCATCGCCAGCTCGGAGGGCTCGGTCTCCAGGCGCAGGCGGTCCTTGGGCTGGATGGCCGTGAAGGTCTCGAAGAGCGACTTCTGCTGGGGCGGCCGCGGCGGGGCGTGCTGCTGATGCGGCGGGCGGGGTCCGGGCCGGTGTCCGGGATGGGGCCTCTGTCCGTGCGGCTGACCGGGGCGCGGGTGTGGTCTCTGATGCTGCCGGTGGCGCGGTCTCATTCAGGATCCGATGTAACCGGGGAGGAGAAAATGGAAAACGACCCCAGGATTATAGGAATGCGGCGCCCCCACCGCAAGGACCGTCCGCAACCGACCTATTCCGGCTCGGGCTTCTTGCAGCGGTTCGCCTCCGACAGGGAGGCGAGGATCTCGGCCTGGACCTTCTTCACGTCCGCGGCCTCCTTCCGGAAGGCCTCCTTCTTGAACTCCTCGAACTTGGGATCGCTCGAGGCCGCCTGCAGGAGTAGGGCCGCCGCGGCGAGCGCCGTCTTCATCGTGACCTCCACCCCGGTCTCCAGCGAGCGGGGCGGCCTGGCTTCAAAAGTCCACGGTGGTCTGGAGGAAGAACCAGTTCATGTCCCGGTCGCCGCCCGGGGTGTCCTCCAGGTACGGCCCGGCAAAGAAATGCGACCAGCCGGCCCAGATCTTGAGGTTCTTCCCTACCGAGAGGCGGGCATGCAGATCGATCTCGCTCCCCACCTCCTTGTCCGCCACCCCCGTGACGTCCCGGCGGATCGGGGCGCCCGCGAAGTTGTACCAGGCGTCCCGCTCCTGGTCGAGCTCGAAGGCGTGCGCATCCACCTGGATCGAAAGCGTGTCGACGGGAATCACCTTGAGGCTGATCATGATGTCCGACCCGTTCCTGAACGAGAACACGTCCGAGAAGCCCTGGTAGAAATGGCCGAAGGGATAGAGCGGATCGAAGGTCTCGATGGCCCCGTCCGTCGGGTCCTCGTCGCCGCTCGCGTGCGTGACCTCGACCCCGAGCCTGGGCTTCCAATCCATGTCGAAGGTGTACCCGAGCGTGAGCGCCGCGGCCCAGGCGTCCACGTCGTCGTCCCCCGCCTTCCCCTTCTGGATCATGCCCTCCGCCGTATAGTCGAAGCCGGCCGCCTTCCCCTTCAGGCGCGCCCCCGCCGTAAAATCGTGGCGGTCGTTCACCGCGGCGGGGATCGTCTCGCTGGGCTGCGAGTTGTCGTTGAACTCCCGCCCGAACACGTAAAGGTCGAATTCATGGGCTTCGACGCCTCCGTAGGACGTGTAGAGGCCGTAGAAGTCCTGGTCGTCCTCCGCGCCCGTGCCCTCCTTGATCACCGTGGCGAAGCCGTCGACCCAGAAGGCGCCGGAGGCGTAGCGGACCTTGATCCCGTCCCAGGCGCGCGCGATGTTGCTCCAGTCGAGCGGGCTCACGAGCCGCTGGTCGCCGTAACTGAGCTCCTGCCGGCCGACCTTGAGCGTGAGGCCCTCCACCCCGAGGTTCCGCATCTCGGCGTATCCCTGGTGCACGTCCAGGTTGGTCTCGTCGGAGAGCACCGAGGTCTCGTCGCCGAAGGTCCGCTGGTCCTGCGGCTGGAGGAAGACGTCCAGGTCGTCGTTCACCGAGAACCTCAGGTTGAGCCGGATCCGCGACAGGTAGATGTCGTCGTCGTCCAGCGAAGCCGGCAGGTTGGTGTAGGCGACCGGGTCCCGGTATTCCGCACGGAAGCGGATCTGGCCCCCGAGGGTGATCTGCTTGATCGCGGTCTTGATCAGGGGCTCCTCCGGCTTGGCCGCGGGCGGGGGCTGCTGCGGCGGGTCCTGGCACAGCAGGACCGTGAGCGCGGTAAGAAAATCCATGATCATCCGCGTGTTCGCGAGCAAGCGCCGTGCCAAGGGGCCACACCCGAATATCCGGCCCGGCGCGCGGGAAGGGGCGGAAAAATCAGCTACCCGCGCGTAGCCTTCAAGGAGCCAACCCACGACCCGGTACTTGTAGCGCATTGCACGGCGATGATCCTCGACATCGCCGCCCGGGCCTTATACAATCGCTTGAGCGAATATGTTGCGACCTCGGGCCGCGGACCGGACCCAGCGGATGTTCCGGGCGTTCTCCGATCGGACGCGCCTGCGGATCCTCCCGCTCCTCCGCGACGGCGAGCTCTGCGTGGGCGACATCATGCACATCCTGGGGGCCCCCCAGGCCAGGACCTCCCGGCACCTGGCCTACCTGAGGACCTGCGGCCTGGTGCGGGTCCGCCGCGAGGGAATCTGGAGCTTCTACTCGCTGGCGCCCGCCCGGGACTCCCTGCACCGCCGGCTCCTGGGGTGCCTGAGGGACCTGCCCGGGGCCGCGGCCGACGCGCGTCGGGCCCGGAGGATCCGGAAGGGGGGCGGATGCTGCCCCAAGTGACGCTGGGGCGCCGCGTCGCCTCCGAGGCGCTGGGCACGGCGCTGCTCCTGGCCGCCGTGGTCGGCTCGGGGATCATGGGGGAGAAGCTCGCGGAGGGGAACGGTGCCCTTGCGCTCCTGGCCAACACCCTCGCGACGGGCGCGGCGCTCGTCGCCCTCCTCCTGACGTTCGGCCCCCTCTCGGGCGCCCACTTCAACCCGCTGGTGACGCTGGCGGCGGCCGCGGACCGTGAATTCCCCTGGCGGGAGGCGCCCCCCTACCTCGCGGCGCAGATCGCCGGCGCCATCGCCGGCGTCGCTTCGGCGAACGTCATGTTCGGCGAGCCCGTCTTCTCCCTCTCCCGGCACGCGCGAGAAGGGCCCGGGCCGCTGCTCGGCGAGTTCGTGGCCACCTTCGGTCTCCTGGTCGTGATCCGGGGATGCTCGCGGGCACGGCCTGCAGCGGTCCCCTTCGCGGTGGGAGCTTACATCGTGGCCGCCTACTGGTTCACGTCCTCCACCTCGTTCGCCAACCCGGCGGTGACCCTGGCACGCTCGCTGAGCGACACGTTCACCGGGATCCGCCCCGCCGACGCGCCGGGGTTCATCGCGGCGCAGGTCGCGGGGGCGGCTGCGGCGGCGGGGTTCTGCCGATGGCTCCTGGCCGGGAAGGAGAAAGCGTGAACACGGTCCTCTTCGCCTGCGTCCACAACGCGGGGCGCTCGCAGATGGCGGCGGCGCTCTTCAACGCGCTGGCGGACCCGGCCAAAGCCCGCGCGCTTTCCGCGGGGACGGAGCCCGGCCCGCGCGTCCATCCCGAGGTGCTGGAGGCCATGAAGGAACTCGGGATCGACCTGTCGCGCGCCGAGCCGCGGAAGCTCACCCCGGAGCTCGCGGCCGGCGCGCATCTACTGATCACGATGGGGTGCGGCGAGACATGCCCGGTCGTGCCGGGTCTCCGAAAGGACGACTGGCCGCTGGAAGATCCAAAGGGCAGGCCCATCGAGCGCGTCCGCGAGATCCGAGCCGAGGTGGAACGGCGCGTGCGCGGCCTGCTGGCCGCCGAGGGCTGGCTCAGGGGCTAGACTTGGCCAGGGCGGCGGGCTGGGCGTCGGGCGCCGGCAGGAGCGACTCGAGCCAGCGGCCGCGCACCACGCGCAGCAGGGCCAGGCAGCCGAATCCGGCGACCGCCAGGCAGCCGAATCCGGCGCCGTAGCTCCCGAGCGCGCCCTTGAGGAAGCCGAGGAGGCTGGGCAGGAGGAAGCCGCCCAGGCCGCCCGCCGCGCCGATCACGCCCGTGGCCACGCCGATCTCCTTGCGGTACCTCTGGGGGACGATCTGGAACACCGAGCCGTTCCCCATCCCCAGCGCCGCCATCCCCAGGAGCAGGAGCGCCACGGCGATCTCCAGGACCGGAAGGAATCCCACCAGCGCGAGGAGCACGGACGCCGCGGCGAAAAGGAGGGTCAGCATGCGGATCCCGCCGAAGCGGTCGGCCAGGTACCCGCCGACCGGCCGCATGAAGCTCCCCGCGAAGACGCAGAGCGCCGTCAGGTTGCCCGCGGCGATCCGGCTGAGGCCGTACTGGTCGTGGAAAAAGATGACCAGGAAGCTCGCCAACCCCACGAAACCGCCGAACGTGAAGCAGTAGAAGACGCAGAACCACAGGGTGTCGCGCCGGCGCAGGAGTTCAAAGTAGGCGCGGATCGGTTTGGGGGCGGGCTGGCTGGGGCTCTCCCGCGCGAAAAGGGTGAAAAGGACGAGCGTGGCCAGGACGGGGATCAGGGCGAGGCCGAACACGCCGTGCCAGCCGACCCATTCGGCCAGGCGCGGCGCGAAGAACGCGGTGAGGACGGTCCCGCTGTTCCCGGCCCCGGCGATCCCCATGGCGAGGCCCTGATGCTGGGGCGGATACCAGCGGCTGGCGAGCGGGAGGGCGACGGCGAAGCTGCCGCCCGCCACGCCCAGGAGCAGCCCGAGCGCCATGACCTGCGTAAAGCTGCCTCCCGCCTGCCAGGCCCAGAGGAGCGGGATCAGGACGATGAGCTGGCCGAGGATGCCCGTCCGCTTCGGACCGATGCGATCCACCAGGATCCCCATCGGGATCCGCACCAGCGATCCGCCCAGGATCGGGAGCGCCACCAGGAGCCCCTTCTGGGCGGCGCTGAGGCCGAAGTCCCCGGCGACATAGACTCCGAGGACCCCGAGGAGGACCCAGACCATGAAACTGATGTCGAAGTACAGGAAGGACATCAGCAACGTCGGCGGGTGGCCGCTCTTGGCGAAATCGCGCAGGTGCATCACGGAGCCCTTTCAAGAAAGAAGCCGGCACTCGAATCCGAGCACCGGCTTGAGTTCAAGTTGGCTCCGTGCCGTCGCAGCTGTAGGAGAGCAAGAGGCGTGCCATGGGCGCGGCCCCGGGGAGGAGGACCACCCCGCTGGAGAGGAAGCTACCGCAGCGTAGGCTGCAGGGACGAGAGACACCCGTGGGTATGTCTAGCGGAGTCGCTCGCCCCTCGGAAGACGGAGGACGAACGTGCGGCCCAGCTCCAGGCGGCAAGCCGATCCACGCGTGCACTTCACGGCGAGTTGATTTGCCGGTACCATGGTGGCGCTTCCTCCATGAAAGTCGCCGCCATCGACATCGGGTCCAACAGCGTGCATCTCGTGGTGTGCCGCATCCATGCCCCGGGGGTCCGCGAAGTCCTCGACCGGGAACGGGAGATGCTGCAGCTCGGGCGCTCCTGCTTCCGCCGCGGGGCGATCCCGGAGGCCGAACTCGACCGCGCGATCGACGTGCTCCGGCGCTACCGGGCCATCGCCGAGGCCCACGGCGTCGAGGCCGTCCTGGCGGTGGCGACCTCCGCGGTGCGCGACGCGAAGAACCGGGACCTCTTCCTCCGGCGCGCCGAGCGCGAGGCCCGCATGGTGGTCCGCGTCCTCACGGGCAAGGAGGAGGGGCGCCTGATTTACGCCGGGGCGAGGGACGCCCTCCCCCTCACGCTTCACAGGATCTCGGTGATCGACATCGGCGGCGGGAGCGTGGAGATCGTCGTCGGGGAGGGCCGCGACGTCCGGTCGGTCCGCTGCCTCAACCTCGGGGTCCTCCGGCTGTCCAACCGCCTCCGGGGGAGACGCCCGCGGGAGATCCGGGCCTTCGAGGAGCGCCTGCGCGCCGAGGTCGGCCCCGCCGCCCGCGAGGTGAAACGCGCGGGCGTCGAGGTCGCCGTCGGGACGAGCGGCACGGTGCTCACGGTGGCGGATCTCCTGGGCGTCCGCGACACGGGCGGCCCGATCCGCCTGGAGGCGCTGCAGGACCTCGTGAAACGCCTCCTGACCGAATCGCCCCAGAAGCTGACGGAGGAGGGCGTGGACCCCAAGCGCGTGGATACGGTCGGCCCCGGCGCGGCGCTCCTGCGGATCTTCATGGAGGAGGCGGGGCTTCCCGAGCTGATCCCCTGCGAGCGCGCGCTCCGGGAGGGCGTGGTGGCCGACTACGCGCTCCGGAACTCCGGGCGGCTGGAGGATCGTGAGACCGAGATCCGCGACCCGCGCCGGAGGAGCGTCCACTTCCTCGCCCGCCGGCTCGGGGCGCTGGATCTTCACGCGCGACAGACGGCGAGGCTGTCGCTGCGGCTCTTCGACGGCCTGGCGGCCCTCCACGGGCTCGGGGACCGGGACCGCGAGCTCCTCGAATTCGCGGCGCTCCTCCACGATGCGGGGTACTGGATCGGGGCCGACAAGCACCACAAGCACGTCTACTACCTGATCCGCCGCGCGCCGCTCGAGGGGTTCACGCCCGACGAGGTCCGGATGCTCGCCCTCATCGCGCGCTACCACCGCGGCGCCCCGCCCAAGGAGCGACACAAGGACTTCTCCAAGCTCGGGAAGGAGGACCGGGGGCGGGTGAGGGCCCTGTCCTCGATGCTCCGCATCGCCGACGCGCTCGACCGCAGCCACGCGGCCCTCGTCCAGGAGCTGGACATCGAGATCGATCGAAAGTCCGTGACGCTCCGCGTGACGGCCCAGGGCGACCTGGGCCTCGAGCTCTACGCCGTGAAGAACCGCTCCGAGCTGTTCCGCCGCATCCTCGGGCGCGAGATCCGAGTCCAGGTGAACGGAAAGGGCAAGCCGTGAAGCGGCCCGGCCTCCCGGTGGGCCCGCTCGCGCGCGCGCTGAGATCGGACCTCAAGAGGGTACGAAGCAGCCCCGCGGACGCGGACGCCGTGCACGACTCCCGCGTCGCCGCCCGCAAGCTCCTGGTGGCCGGCGAGCTCGGGACGTTCGCGCCGCCCACCGACCTGCTCCGGCGCGTCGTGAAGCGCCTGGGCCGCGTGCGGAACCTGGACGTCGCGATGGAGATCCTCGTGCGCGGCCCGGTCTCCGAGGGCCGGGCGCTCTCGGCCGTGCTCCTCGAGCGCCGCCGCAAGGAGGCGAAACGGCTCGCCCGGTGGCTGACGGCGGAACGTGTGCGAAAGGTATGGAGAAGCCTCCGCGACGCGGCCCCTCCCGATCTCCTGAGCGTCCCGGGCGACGAGCTGCGGACCTACTTCACGGGGCTCTCGAGCATCTCGACCCGTCTGCTGGTGAGGCCCGGCGCAGAGACCGCGCACGAGGTCCGGCGCGAGGTTCGCCGGCTCCGCTACGCGTTCGAGGCGGCGGCCGGGTCCTTCCCTCCGCGGGACCGGCGGGCGATCGCGCGCATCCTCCGCGAGGCGCAGGAATCGGCGGGCCGCTGGCACGATCTTTGTGTCCTCGAGCAACTGGCCCATCGCGCCGTGCGGGAAGAGCGGATGCCCTCCCCCCCGGACCTGCTGCTCCGCCGCCTCAGGTCGCAGGGACAGGCGCAGTCCCGGCGCTTCCACAGGGCGCTGAGGAACCTGCTCAAGCTCCGGCGCCTCTTCCTTCCCGAGGAGACGGGGCCGTGATCGAGGTCTGCCTCTTCCGTCACGGTCCGGCGTTCGCTTCGGGAACGGCGGGGACAACCGAGGAGGACCGGCCGCTGACGCCCGAGGGGCGGCGGAAGACGCTGCGGGCCGCGCGCGGCCTGAAACGCCTGGACCTGGGGCTCGACGGCGTCGTCACGAGCCCGCTGGCGCGGGCGGTGGAGACCGCCGAGATCCTGGCCGAGGTCCTGGGGCTCGCCCCTCCGCGGGTCGACGAGCGCCTTCTTCCGGGCGCCCTGCCCCTCGCGTTCGTGGAACTTCTGCGCGGGATGGATGCCCTGCGCCCGGTTTTCGCCGGGCACCAGCCTCACTTGTCCGCGGCGCTGAGGCTGCTGCTGGGCGCGCCGGAGGGGGACGCCTTCAAGTTCACGAAGGCCGGGATGGCCCTGGTCCGGCTCCGGACGATGTCCCCGGCTCCGCGCGGGACCTTGAGGCTGCTCCTCCCCGCAAGCGTCCTTCGTCGGATCGGGCGCTGAGGCCGCCGGGACCTTCACGTCCCTTTGTTCAATGGCGCGGGGCGGTGTTTCGCCTCCTTCGCGGGAGGGGCCTCCTCAGCCCCCGCCGCGGGCAGGGAGAAATCGCGGGGATTCCCGGCGGCGATCTCCTCGAGCACCTGCTGGCTGTTGAAGCGGCCCTCCAGCCTCCGGTAGACCCCTTTCGAATCCAGGGCCCGGGCGTTCACGTCATCGAGGAGCGCGGCCGCGAGGATCTCGTCCACGAGCCGGGCCTTGAGCCCCTCGTCCTCCACGGGGAAGGCGATCTCCACGCGCCGGTCGAAGTTCCGCGTCATCCAGTCCGCGCTCGTCAGGTAGAGCTCGGGCGTCCCCCCGTTGGCAAGGTAGACGATGCGGCTGTGCTCGAGGTAGCGTCCCACAATCGATCGGACGCGGAGTATCCCCCCCGGACCGGAGTCCCGGGGCGTCAGGCAGCAGATGCCGCGGATGACGAGTTCGATCGGGACGCCGGCGGCCGACGCGCGGTAGAGCGCGCGGATGACCTCGCGATCGACGAGGCCGTTGAGCTTGGCGATGAGCCGCGCCGGGCGGCCGGCCCGCGCGTGCTCCGCCTCGCGGTCGATCATCCGGATCGCCCACTCGCGGAGTCCGTACGGTGCCACCAGCATCTTGTGCCAGCGGGAAGGCTGGGAGTAGCCCGTCATCAGGTTGAACAGGGAGGCGGCATCCTCGCCCATGCGGTCGTCGCAGGTCATCAGGCCCACGTCGGTGTAGATCCTCGCCGTGTGGGGGTTGTAGTTGCCCGTCGCGAGATGGACGTAGCGGCGGACGCGGTCCGGGTCCCGGCGGATGACCATGGCGACCTTGCAGTGCGTCTTGAGACCGGGAAGCCCGTAGACCACGTGCGCCCCCGCCCGCTCCAGCGTTCGCGCCCACTCGATGTTGGTCTCCTCCTCGAAGCGCGCCTTGAGCTCGATGAGGGCGGTCACCTGCTTGTCGTGCTCCGCCGCGCGGGCCAGCGCCGCCACGATGGGCGAGTTCCGTCCCGCCCGGTAGAGCGTCTGCTTGATGGCCAGGACGTCCGGATCCTCGGCCGCCTGCCCGATGAACTCGGAGACCGCGTCGAACGACTCGTAGGGATGGTGGAGGAGGAGGTCCCCCGACCGGATGAGGGAGAAGAGGTCCCCCTGGTGCTTGGCGATCTTCGCGTGCATCTGCGGCACGAAGGGCGGTTCGCCCAGCGACTCGAATCCCGGAAGGTTGACCCAGGACCAGAAGGCGGCGAGGTTGAGCGGGCCGTCCACCCCGTAGAGGTCCGAGGGCTCGAGGTCGAACCACCTCACGAGTTCCTTCTTCAATCGTTCCGAGACGCCTCCGCCGATCTCGAGCCGGACCTCCTCTCCCCGGCGCCGTTTCGTGAGCTCCGACTGGATCTGGCGCACGAGGTCCTCGGAATCCCGGTCCGAGAGCTCGAAGTCCTGGTCCCGCGTGATCCGGAACGTGGTGTATTCCTGCACCTCGAAGCCCGAGAAGAGCTCCTCGAGGTTCTCGCCGATCAGGTCCTCGAGGGCCACGAAGCGACCGGGGGCGGACAGGGGGATGAAGCGGGGGAGGATGCCGGGGAGCGGCACGATCGCCAGGCAGGACCTGGGCGTCCGCACGCGGCCCTTCCAGCGGGCGCGCAGCATCGCGGCGAGGTAGAGCTGCCGGTTCTGGACGTGGGGGAACGGGTGCGCCGGATCGATCACCATGGGGGTGAGGACGGCCTGGATGTCGCGGGCGAAGTGCGCCTGGAGGGCGCGGGCGGCCTCCCCGCGGACCTCGGTGGGCTTGAGAAGCCGGAGCCCGGCCGAGGCCAGCGCGGGCAGGACTTCCCTCCGGAGAATGCGGTACTGCTCGGCCACCAGCTGGTGGACGCGGGAGGAAATGGCGCGCAGGACCTGACCCGTGGTCAGCTTGTCGCCCGCCTCGGTGCTCGAGACGTCCTCCGGATCCCGGTTCATGAGGCCCCCCACCCGGATCATGAAGAACTCGTCGAGGTTGGAGCTGAAGATGGCCAGGAACTTCAGGCGCTCGATGGGCCGCCGGCGACGGTCCCCCGCCTCCTCGAGGACGCGGGCGTTGAACTCCAGCCAGGAGAGTTCCCGGTTGATGAAGCGGCTGTCGTCTTTCATGGGGGACAAGTCCCGGACAGTGTAAGAAGAGCAGGCGGGCGAGGCAATGAGGTCGCGCTCCCGCCCCGCCATGGGGTACACTGGGGGGACGATGCCGCGCCTCAAGGACTTCCGGGAGCACCCCTCGCTCAAGGACAAGGACGAGTACGAGAGGAGGCTCAAGAAGTTCCAGCTCCGGATGCTCCGGCTTCAGCAGCGGATGTACGAGAAGCAGCGGCGGGCCGT
>JAHFOZ010000163.1 GCA_023261405.1 Planctomycetota bacterium | reverse complement strand
GGTGTCGAAGTTCGTGAGGTCGGTCTTGTACGCGACCCCCTTCTCCCGCAGGAAGGATTCGATCTCGTAGCGCTCGATCTCCACCATCGGACGGACCATGAAGAGGTCGAGCTTCCGCGAGATCACCCGGATGGGGGCCATCCCCTTGAGCCCCCGGAGCCCCGTCCCCCGAAGGATGCGGTGGAGTATGGTCTCCGCCTGGTCGTCGAGGTTGTGGGCGAGCGCGATCTTCTTCGCCCCGATCTCCGCGGCCTTCTTCTCCAGGTACGCATAGCGGAGCTTCCGCCCCGCCTCCTCCTGGGTCAGGCGCTCCCTCTTCTGGACCCCCTGGACATCCACCGTGCTGCTGTGGAAGGGGATCTTCAGCTTTTCCGCCAGGCTGCGAACGAACTGCTCGTCCTCGTCCGATGCCTTGCCGCGAAGCCCGTGGTTCACGTGCGCGACGTGCAGCTGCCACTCCAGCTGCTGGAGCTCGTTGAGATCCTTCAGGATGTGTAGCATGGCCACCGAATCGGGGCCGCCGCTCACCGCGCACAGGACCGTCTCCTTCTTGCGGATGAGGTCGTAGCCCTCGATGGTCAAGTAAACCTTCTTTAGGATATTCACCGTCACCTGTGTCTCGATTATACCCCGGACCGGCGTGATTATAGGCCCAGGGGAAGAGGGGGCAAGCAGAAATCCCGCCTTGGGGTGGGCCCGCAGTGACCCCCTGGGCCGTCCCCGGGACGGGCGGCCCGGCCGCCGGACCTCTACCGGCCCTTCCCCTTCAGGTGGTTGAAGTAGCTCGACTTGGATTTCTCATAGAGCAGCTTCCCATTCACGAACGTCAGGTCGACGAACGTGCGGTAGTCCAGCGGGTCGCCGTCGAGAACCACGAGGTCCGCATCCTTGCCCTCCTCGATCGAGCCCACCCGGGCATCCACCCCGCAGATCTCCGCCGCCGTCAGCGTGATCGCCTCGAGCGCCGCCGCCTCGTCCAGGCCTCCCCGCACCGCGAACGCCGCCTCGATGGGGAGCCCCGTGAGGTCCCGCCCCGCGATCCCTCCCGTGGTCACCGCCGGGGTGATGGGCGAAATCGCGAACTTCACCCCGGCCTTCCGGAGGATCGCGGCCTGCTCGATCGAAGAGCCGGAGGGCCGCGCCATCCGGCGGTCCGCATGCTGCTTGTTCCGCACCGTGACGACCACGTAGGCCCGCGCCCGGCCGATCTCGTCCGGCAGCGTCCAGCCCTCAACCACGTCCATGAGGACGCACCTGAACCGGAATTCGTTCACGAGCTCGAGGGCGCGCCGGATCGCGTCGGCATCGGGCGCGGAGATCCGCGCGATCAGCTCACCCTTCAGAAGCCGGGCGAACGGATCGGCGGCCCGGACGGGCTGCTCGTTGGGCTTGAGCTTGTTCTCGGCGCGCCGCCGCTCGAAGTCGCGCTCCCTCTCGACCAGGTCCCGGGCCTTCACGAACGATTGTCGGATCTCGTGCCGGTCCGCCGCCCCGCCCGACACCCAGGTCTGGAGCGAGTGGGCCGCCGGCTCGAGGAGGGTCATCCCCTCGAGCGCCCCGTAGCTCATCTTGACCACGGCATTCGACCCCGCGGACGGAGTCCCGCCCCCGAAGAAGCCCCCGGAACCGCCCATCTCGATGAACGCGCTCGTGATGCCGCAGGCAAGGGCGATCTTCACCTGTTCCTGGAAGGGATCCAGGGAGTCCGAGACCTTGCCCCCGGCCCCGGACGCGAGGGCCAGCCCCTGCGCCTGCACGGCCACGAACCCGGGCAGCACCCGCTTCCCCGTCACGTCGATCGTGATCGTCCCCTCCGGGAGGTCCAGCGCCTGCCCCACGCGATGGATCTTCTGGTCTTTCAGGAGGACCGTCGCCCCCCGGAGGACGCCCCGGCTGATCGTATGCACGTCGCCCCCCACGAGCGCCGTGTAGACCGGCGGCTTCGCCGCGGGGGCCTTCGCCTCCTCCTTCTTCGGAGGCTCCTGCAGGCCCAGCAGCACGACTGCAATCGCGAGCTTCATCTAAGCACGTCCAACCTGATTCGTGAGCCCATTATGGTGCTCATTCTTCAATCCTCGGAATGGACCACCTTGCCGCCGATGAACACCCTGCGGATCCGCGTCTGCGCCGAAAGCGGGTCGCCATCCAGGAGCAGGAGATCCGCGTCCTTCCCCGCTTCGAGCGACCCCACGCGCTTGTCCAGCCCCAGGAACTCGGCCGGAGTCAGCGTGATCGCCTTCAGGGCCTCCTCCCGACCGAGCCCGTGCTTCACCAGTTCACCCACCTGGAAGAGGTATCCCTCCAGCGCCCACGGGGAGTCCCCATCCGGCACCAGCGCCAGCCGGGCGCCCGACCGCGCGATCTCCGCCGCCCCGTTCACACGGATCCTCGTCTGCGGGACGAAGGTCAGCGTCGGGTTCAGCGCAACGCGCGCCTTCCGGGAACCCAGCTCGGCCGCCGCCTTCCACGCCTCCGGTCCCGCGACCAGGACCACGCGGACTTTGCCGAACTCCGCGAACCCCTCCAGCACCTGCCAGAAGTGGAGGATCTCCGCCGCGCTCGAGACGGCCACCAGGGCGGGCATCTCACCCTTCAGGAACTTGACGAGGGATTCCGTCTTCTCGTCGGGTTTCGCCGGGGTGGCCGGCTTGGGAGCGCCCTCTGCCGGCTTCCCCGTGGCGACCGCAGGCTTCTTTTCCGACTCGATCGCCTTTTTCGCGGCCTCGAACGCCTGCTTCAGCCCATCCTTCGCCGACGTGCTTGCCTGCATGTGGACCATCAGGAAGGCCGACCGGTCCAGGATCATCTCCTCCCTCGTGCCGCCGAGCGGCTTGATCGTCACTCCCTGGCCCGCCAGGACCCCGCCCGCCGGGAAGATCCCGCAGACCGTCACGCCCGCCCGGGTCAGCCGCTCGAACACGTCGAGCGACGGGTTGATCTCCTCGGCCGCAAGGTTCTGCGGCGAGTTCCCCCCTCCCCCTCCCGACGTCCCCGCGGTCCCGATCCTCGTGAAGAGATGCACCAGGCCGGGAAACGCGACCCGGCCCTTCCCGTCGATCAGCGCCGCCCCCGCGGGAGGCTTCACGTCCGCGCCCAGCTCGACGATCTTCCCGCCCCGGAGGACAATCGTCCCCGAGGCGATCTCATCCCGCCCCACGGGGATGATCCGCACCTGCGTGATCGCGGTGGTCTCATCTCCGTCCCCCGGGGCGAGGAGCAGCGCCGCCAGAAGCCCGAGCGCCTTCACCAGCCGCCCCCGAACGTGACGCGCCGCCCCTTCCGCTCGTCGTAGACCACCTTGCCGCCGATGATCGTGAGGAGGACGCGGTTCCGCACGTCGAGCGGATTCCCGCTCCAGACCACGATGTCCGCATCCTTTCCCGGCTCGAGTGACCCGAGCCGATCGGCGATCATCACCGCCTTCGCGGGCTCGATCGTCACGCCCCGGAGCGCCACGTCCTCCGGAAGCCCGAGCCGCACCGACATGGATGCCTGGACGATCAGCTCCTCCTCGGGCACCACGGGAGAGTCGGTGTTGAGCGAGAGGTTCTTCACGCCCGCCTCGTAGTATTTCGCGGCGATGCCGTGGCACTTCCCGTCGTAGAGCATGATCGTCCAGTCGTAGGTCCGCGGGCCGATGTTCGCCGGCAGGTCGCGCTTCGCGATCTCGGGGGCCGCGCGAAACCCGCCGAACTCGCCGTGCGAGATGATGCAGGGGATCCCGAACTCGTCGTGGAACATCCGCACGGTCCCCATCACGTCCCGCGCGTCGGCCGTGTGGATGATCACCGGCCACTTCCGCTGGAAGAGGCCCCTCACGAGCTCCAGGTTCTCGCGCCGCTCGGGGGCCTTCCCGCCGCCCGACTTTTCGAAGGCCTCCCACTCCTGGTTGTAGCGGCGGCCGTCTTCAAGGACCTTCCGGAGCCCCCACCACATCCCCATGCGGGTGGTGCCCAGGTCGCCGCCGAAGCGCTCCGGGTTCCACGCCTGGGCCACCTTGAGCGCGCCGGGGTAGCGGACCACGAGCTCGTCCACCGTCGCGCCCCCGGCCGTGTGCATCAGCGTCCCGAAACCGGACATGTTCGTCCCGCTGCCGGGGATATAGAGGACGGTCGTCACGCCTCCCGCGACCGCGTCCTTGAGAAGCTCGCTCGAGGGGTCGATCGTCGCCCGGGTGGACAACTCTGGGTTCGTGGGATGGACCATGTCGTTGATGTCGCGGATCATGCCCCCGATGTGGCAGTGCAGGTCGATCAAACCAGGAGTCGCCCACGCCTCCGGGAACTCCAGGACCCTGGCCCCCGCCGGGACCTCCACGACCCCGACCGCCTTGATTTTCCCATTCTCGACCAGGATCGCCCCGTCATCGATGGTATTCCCAGCAGCCGTGAAGATCTTCCCGGCACGGATGACCGTGACGCCTGAAGGTTCCTGGAAGTAAGCCCCCAGGAGCAGGATCGCGACCGCGGCGAGCCGGGTCATCATTTCGCCTCGTACACGATGGATCCGTCGATGATCACGTATCGCACGCGACTGGTCATGCTGAAGGGGTCTCCAGAGAGCAGGACGAGGTCGGCATCGCGCCCTCTCTCGATGGAGCCGAGGCGGCCTTCGAGCTTGAGCAGTCGCGCCGGCGTCACGGTCACCGCCCGCAGGGCGTCGAACGCGTCCAGGCCGTGCCGCACGGCATACGCCGCCGTCAGCGGCAGGGTGCGCGTCGAGGAGAACCCCGAGGAGTGGAACGCGAAAGGGACGCCCTGCGCGGCCAGGGACTCGGCGGAGTTGAGCCGCGCGCCCTTCCGCTCCTGCAGGAAGTCCGGGCCCAGGGCCACTCCCGACGCCTTCGACGCCAGCAGGTCCCCGGCGTAGGGCGCATCCTCGCCGCCGAGCAGGACGTGATCCAGGTCGAACTCCTCGCGCAGGATACGCGCGGCGGTCTCGATGGCGGGCAGGTCCCGAGCCGTGGCGATCACGGGAACCTCCTTCCGGAACACCGGCCGGTAGATCTCCAGCGATTCATCCTTCCGGGGCTCCTTCAGTTCCGCCTTCGAGGCGCCGGCCTCGGGAGCCGCGGCCGGGGCGGAGCGCCGGCACTCCAGCGTGCCCTTCAGTTCAAGCGGCGGGATCAGCGCCTTCCAGGTTCCCTTGAGATGATCCGGCCCCGCAAGCTTCATCGTCGCTTCCACCTTCGACCCCTGCTGGGAGCGCTCGAAGTGCAGTTCCCCGTTCTCGAAGGTCCCTTCCACGGGCTCCGGCTGTCCGCCCACGGCCTGCGATTGGAACGACCCCGTCACCCGAGTGCCCTCGAGCTTGAACTCGGCGCTGAACTCCGCCTTGATGTTCTGTTCCGGCGCCTCGAGCGTGCCTTTCCAGGCTCCGCTGATCGGATCGGGCGGCTTTCCCGTCTCGGACGTCGGAGCCGGGGCGGGCCTGGCCGGCTCCTTCTGCGCCCTTTCCCAGGCCTCCCATTCGTCGTGGTACTTCCGTGCCTTCTGCAGCAGGTCGCGCAGCGACTGCGCCCCGGACGTACCGCCCTGGACCGTGAGTTTTACCGCGGCGAGCTCCCTCACGACCGCCGCCTTCTCGCCCGAGAGCTTGACGACGCTGCAGGCCCCCGCGGAATCCGGCGCCAGCAGGATCGAGGTCACCCCCGACGCCGCCACCGCCCGGTAGACCGGATCGTCCAGCCTCACCAGCTTCGAGGGAGGTACGCCTATGGCGCCGGCCGCGCCGCCGACCCTTCCGCGCCGGAGCGCCGTTTCCGTCCGGTCCATGTGGAACCCGAGATGCGAATGGAAATCGATGAACCCGGGGACGGCCGTGAGCCCCGAGGCGTCGATGACGCGCGCCTCGTGAGGCACGGGGCGGCCCTTCCCCACGTACGCGATCTTCCGGTTCTCCACGAGGATGAGGCCTTCCGGCAGGATGCCCTGCGTCACCGTGAGGATGCGCCCCCCGCGGATGGCCAGGATGTCCTTGCCGGCCCGCTCGCGGATGGGGCGGTAGGTGATCACGTCCGCCTCGCGGCGCTCGTAGACGAACTCCCCGTTCACCATCACCCGGTCCACGGTCGTGGAGGGAGCGAAGGGGGAACCGCTGAGGAAGACCAGGTCCGCGTCCATCCCGGGGGAGATCGAGCCGACCCGCTTCGCCACGCCCAGGATCTCGGCGGGGCTCAGCGTCACGGCGCGCAGGGCCGCCTCCTCGGAAAGGCCGTTCCGGACCGCGGCGCCCGCGATGAAGAGGAGATCCCGCGTGTCCCCGTCCGAAGGGGCGTGGAGAGCAAAGCGAACCCCGGCCTTCTCCAGGAGGAGGGGGCCGTTCAGCGTCCCGGTGGCCTCGAGCGCCGGACGCGCCTCGTCCGCGACGTCCCGGTGCCCGGGGGCATACGCCGGATTGAAGATCACGTCGACCTTTTTCGCCGCCAGGAGGTCTGCCACCTGCACGGCCTCTTCGGCGTCGAGCAGCACGATCGGACGGCCGATCTCCCCGGCGAAAAGGACGGCCTTCACCAGGTCGTCCGCGTTGTGCGCCAGGACCATGAGGGGGTGCTTGCCGTCGCGGAGCGGTCCCGGGGCCGCCGCCGCATCGCGGAGCGCCGCGAACTGCCCCATGCGGGACGCCGGATACTGGCTTCGCGCCGGGCGGATCGGGTCGCCGGACGATGCCGACACCGGGGGCTTGAACAGCGCGGGAGGATTCTTGGGCTCTTCCCCCAGCGTGATGCGCAGCCCGTGGGACGCCGCGAGCAGCCGTCCCGCCGGGCCCCGGCCGGCCGTCTTGACCACCGCCCCCTGGCCCGTGAGCAGGCGTCTCGAGCCGGGCGTCACGTAGAGCGTGGACACGCCGCCCGCCAGCATCCTGCGGCCGGACGCATAGTAATCGATTCCATCCGCTGCCCGGACGTCCTGGGCGATGGTCTCATCCGCGTCCCGCCCCGAATCGGCGAGCGAGGCGTGCGCGTCGATGATCCCGGGGATCACTACCTGGATCGAGGCGTCGATCACCGTGGCGCCTTCCGGGATCTCCCCCGATGCCCGGACGTCCCGGATCTTCCCGTCCTCGATGATGATGATGGCGCGCTCGATCACCCCGTTGGAGACCGTGTGGACGCGCGCGGTGCGCACGGCCGTCACGGCGCCGGGGGAACGCCCGGCCGCGACGCCGAAGACCGCCAGAAGGAGCAGGACGCCGGCGATCCTCATCGGGCACCGTCCTTCCCGAGCGCCCGCTTGAGGCGTTCGTCCTTCGAGCGCTCGTAGACGGTCTTCCCCTCGATCAACACCATGTCGACCCAGGTCTGCCCGTCCAGCGGGTCGCCCGTGAGGATCACGAGGTTCGCATCCTTGCCGGGCTGTATCGACCCGAGGCGCGCCCCCATCCCCAGGATCTCCGCGGGACCGAGCGTGATCGCGCGCAGCGCCTCGGCCCGCGTGAGGCCGTACTTCGTCCCCGTGGCGGCCTGGAACCAGAGGTACGACGTGCCGTAGGAGGCCCCGTCCGTCTGGAACGCGAAACAGCACTTGGCCTTGGCGAAAGGTCCGGCTCCGAAGCGGCGTACCTCCTCGTGCTTCTCCTCGTCGGTCTCCCAGTACGTCAGCTCGGGGGCCAGGACGACCTCGAGTTTCCGCTTCGCGATCTCGTCCGCGGCCTTCCAGCCGTCGGGGCCCAGGACGAGCTTCATCCTGAACTTGTAGGTCTCCGCGAGTTCCACGGCCTTGTGGACGTCGGACGCCGTGGGGCAGTAGACGAAGGCCGGGATGACCCCCTTGAGGAGCCTGGCCATCGGCTCGCGCTTGACGTCCTGCTCGGGCGACGCCTTCGCGTCCTTCTTCTCCGACCGCTCCTTCACGGATTCCGCGGCTTCGTCGAGCTCCCTCCGGAGCGCGGCGAGATGGGCCATGCGGCTCGTCCCCGGACGGGGCCGGAGCGAGATCTTCAGGGCCACGTCGCGGGCCACGAGCATCGCTTCGGTTGTCGTCCCCGTGGGCCGGACCACGCAGCCCTGCCCGCCGATCATCGTGTCGTTCCCGGGCAGCACCAGCATCGTCGTGATGCCCTGCCGGAGCGCGTCCTCGAAGTACGGGTCGACCGGATTGATGGAATCGAAGGAGGACACGAACGGGACGCTCGGCATCCGCTCATTGGCCCGGTCCACGCCGCGGAACGTATGCGCCTCGATGAGACCGGGGATCACCGTCCGCTTCGAGGCGTCGAGGACCTTGGCGTCCCAGGGGATCTCGAGACCCTTCTGGACGGCGGCGATCTTGCCCTCCCGCACGAGGATCACGCCCCCGTCAATCTCCTCCCCGCTGACCGTGATGATGCGGCCCGCCTTGATCGCGACCGGGCCGTCCTGCAGCGCGGCAGACGGGGTCGCCAGGAGCAGGCCGAGGAGTGCGCTCCAGATCATGTTCCCTCCGATGTTCATGGCGCGCCCCCTCCGACCCTCCGGCCGCCCACGAAAACGAACTCGATCCTCGAGGTCGCGTCCAACGGATCCCCCGAGAAGACCACGAGGTCCGCATCCTTGCCGGGTTCCAGGCTGCCCACCCGGTCCGCAACGCCCAGAATCTCCGCGGGACCGAGCGTGACCGCGCGGAGCGCGTCGCTGCGCGAACAGCCATGCTTCACGGCCAGGGCCGCCCCCGTGAGGAGGGATTCGGGGTCCCCATCCACCGCAGCGAGCAGCGCCACGCGGACCCCGGCCTTTGCCAGGAACGAGAAACTGTCCAGCCTCGGCTCCGCACCGTCACCGGAAACGGTCGGCGCGAGGGTCGGACGCAGGAGAACGGGGACCTTCCGGGCCGCGATGAGCGCGGCCACCTTCCACCCCTCCTGCGCCTCGTCGAGAATGATGGAGAGTTTGAACTCCTCCGCGAGTCGGAGCGCCTCCTCGATGTCGGTGGCTCGCGAGGCGGAGATCCGGACCTGCAGCTTACCGGCAAGCGCGGACGCGAGAGTGCCGGACCCGGCGCGCCGCGCGTCGAAGAAGGCGTTCCGGAACTCCCACACCACGCCCATCCGGGTGGTGGGCCGGCGCGCGAAGAACGTGGCCTGCGTCCCGCGGGGCGGGAAGTTTCCTGCGCTGGGCCCCGATCCCATCGCCGCCTTGAGGCTGGCGTTCTCCCGAACGGCCAGCTCGGCCCGGGTCTTCCCGGAGGTCTTGATCACCGACCCCAGGCCGCCGATCACGTTCCGGTTTCCCGGGCCCACGAAGAGACAGGTCACCCCGGACTGGCGGGCGCGGCGGAGTTCCCGGCCGTCCGGTTCCACGCTGTCGAGGATCCGGACATCGGGCGTGACCTCGCTGCCGTCTTCATTCCGCTGGCCGCCGATCGCCGAGCCGGCGTCGATCAGGCCGGGCGTCACGGTCTTTCCGCGCATCTCGATCACCCTTGCTCCCGGCGGGGCCTCGACGTCCTTCCCTACCGCGCGGATCTTCCCGCCGGAAACCAGGACGGACCCTTCCTCGATCTCGCGGCCGTCGCCCACGAGGACGCGCCCTCCGCGCAGGAGAAGGGTCTCCTCGCCTTGCGGGCACGCCAGGGTCCAGGCGAGGAGGGCGAGCAGGTGCACCGGCTTTACTCCTTCCGCCAGACTACGGCGCCATCGACCATCACGAGCACGGCCGCGC
Source organism: Planctomycetota bacterium (assembly GCA_023261405.1). Taxonomy (GTDB): domain Bacteria; phylum Planctomycetota; class MHYJ01; order MHYJ01; family JACPRB01; genus JACQFK01. The sequence continues at coordinate 680 of JAHFOZ010000163.1, read as the reverse complement.
TCGCCAGGGAAAGCGGATCGCCCGACCATGCCACCAGGTCCGCCCGCCGGCCCGCCTCGATTCCGCCGAGTTCATTCTCGAGGTCCAGCAGGCGTGCCGGCGTGGAGGTGAGGGCGGCGAGGGCGGTCTTGCGGTCCAGCCCATGCTTCACGGCCAGCGCCGCCGTGACGCGCAGGTCGGCCTCGGAGGTCCACGGGGCGTCGCTCACGAACGCCAGGGGCGCGCCCGCACGCGCCAGACGGGCGGGGGTCTCGAGGATCTCGTGACGGTCCGCCACCGTGAGCGGGCCGAACGCAACCGGCACATCCAGGCGATCGAAGGCAAAACCCGCCTCACGGGCGTGCAGGAGGACCATCTTCGCGGGGAAGGCGGCCCTGAGTTCGAGCGCGCTCTGCACCTCTCCCGGCGTGTTCGCGTGGATGAAGAGGGGCAGCCGGCGCAGATCCCCCTGCGGGTCCGCCAGGAGGTCGCGCAGAAGCTTGACGGCGCCGGTCTTGGAGGTGGGTTCGCGGTCGCGTCGCAGGGCCTCGGGGCCCAGGGAGACTTTCAGCGCGACGGCATCGCGGAAGAGGGCGCGGTCGTAGCGCCCGCCGTTCAGCTTGATGAGCCCGATGCGACCGCCGACCAGGTTCCCGTTCCCCGGGGAAATCGCCACCGTCGTGACCCCGGAACGGAGCGCC
>JAHFOZ010000162.1:4822-10320 GCA_023261405.1 Planctomycetota bacterium | reverse complement strand
CCCCGGCACGCCTCCGCTGGGACCCTTCTACGAGCTGGAGTCCTCCTCCCCGGCCGCGGCGCTGAAGCCCGAGCAGGGCCTCTCCCATGTCCACCGCACCTTCCACTTCGAGGGAGAGGACGAGGAGCTGGACTCGATCTGTCGCCGCGCGCTGGGCGTGAGCCTTCACTCGGCCCGGCAGGCCCTGAAGCGGTAGGGCGGGCGCATGGCCGGATTCTCCGCCCGCCAGGATTCAGGCCGCCGACACCCTCGAGGTCCGGAACCGGATCAGGCCAGCGACTTCGCGGCCGGGTAGAGCTTCCGGAACCGGGCGTACGCCGCATCGTAGGACTTCAGCGGCTTCGTCACCGACGTCTCCTTCACCAGCGCGTCGGTCGCTTCCTCGACGGACTTGAAGGCCCCCACGCCGACCCCCGCCAGGATCGCCGAGCCGTAGGCGGCGCCCTCCTCGCTGGTCGAGACCGTGATCACGGGGATGCCCAGCACGTCCGCGATGATCTGCCGCCAGACGGGGCTCTTCATGCCGCCGCCCGTGACGCGGACCGAGGTGGCCTTCATGATCTCCTGCGCGTCGCGCAGCGCGAAGGCGGTGCCCTCCATGACCGCGCGCACGAAATGCGAGCGGTTGTGATCCGGCGAGAGGCCCGCGAACATCCCACGGACGGTCGTGTCCGCATACGGGGTCCGCTCCCCCACGAGGTAGGGGGCAAAGAGCAGGCCCTTCGAATCGTCCGCGATCGGCGCGTCCTCGACCGTGGCGCCCAGGACGTCAAGGATCCAGTTGAACGAGCGGGTGCCGGTGAGCATGCAGCCCAGCTGGAGGAAGCGCCCCGGGACGGCGTGCGTGAACGTGTGGACCCGCATGCCGGGGTCCACGACGGGCTTGTCGTGGCAGGCGAGGAGGACGTTCGAGGTGCCCATCGAGGCGAGGGCCTGCCCCTTCCGGACCACGCCGAGCCCCACGGCCGCGGCGGCGTTGTCGGCCGCGCCGCCCACCACGGGGATCCCTTTCCAGGTCCCCACCACCTCGGTCGAGCCGCAGGGTTCCGGGAAGAGCTTTGGGGAAATGCCCACTTTCTTCAGGACCTCGTGAGCCCAGCGGCCCTTGGAGAGGTGCCAGGCGAGCATGCCGGAGGCGTCGCTCACCTCGTGGCGGAGCTTGCCGGTGAGGCGGTAGCGGACGTAGTCCTTGCAGAGGAGGACCGCCTCGCCCAGGTTTTTCGAACCCTTCTTTTTCCGCCAGAGCAGGTGCGGCAGGGTGAAGCCGGCGAACGCCAGGTTGCCCACGGTCCTGCGGAGAAGCGGAATGCCGCACTTCCGGATGATCTCGGCGCACTCCGCCTCGGCCCGGCCGTCGCACCAGAGTATCGCTCGATCCTTCGTGCCGAGGCAGACCTCCGAGTGCATCATCCCGTCCATGCCGATGGCATCGGCGGGGCCGAGTTCCTGGAGGATGCCCTCGACGGCTCGGATCCAGTCCTCGGGATCGTGCTCGGCGCGGTTCCCCTCGGCGTGGAGGGTGTATTCGCGGCGGGCGGACTTGAGGATCTTCCCGTCGGGAAACGAGACGAGGAGACCCTTCGTCCCCGACGTGCCGATGTCGATCCCGATCGCCTTCACGGGTCCCCCTGTCGACGAATTCGCGGCGTTGATTCGTTAACTCCCGCGGACGCCCAGGAGGAGGTCGAAGACGAGCTGGTCGAGCTTCTCGTACCCGTAGCCCTTCTCCGCCATCTTCTCGATGTCGAACTTCTCCTTGAGGATCTTCGCGTGGCCCTCCTTGGAGAACTTGGGGGAGGGGATGGCGATGTCCTTCCGGACGAGGGCCTGGATCTCCTTGTCCTTGGCGAAGAGCTTCGCCTTGTGCTGGAGGATCTTGTAGGAGCGCATGCAGCCGTAGGCGAAGTCCCACACGCCCTCGATGTCCTCCGTGCGGTAAGCGTGGGCGTCGAAGTGCTTGGGGCCCTTGTAGCCGTACTCCTCGAGCAGCTTCACCAGGTAGAAGGCGCCCTTGATGTCCTCGGAGGCGAAGCGGAGGTCCTGGTCGAAGCGGCCGATCTTCTGGTTGTTGAGGTCGCAGTGGTAGAGCTTCCCGGCCTCGATCGCCTGCGCCACGACGTGGTAGAAGTTGAGGCCCGCCATGACCTCGTGGCCGACCTCGGGGTTCACGCCGACCATCTCGGGGTAGTCGAGCGTCGCGATGAAGCCGAGGACCGAGCCCGTGGTGGCGAGGTAGATGTCCGCGCGGGGCTCGTTGGGCTTGGCCTCGATGGCGAAGCGGACGTCGTACTTCCGGTCCTTCGCGTAATGGCAGACGTAGTTGAGCGCGTCGCGGTAGCGCTTGAAGGCCTCCACGGCGTCCTTGCCGCAGTCGGTGTCGGTCCCCTCGCGGCCGCCCCACATGACGTAGAGGTTGGTCTTGAAACGGCCGATGCACATGTCCATGCCGTTGCAGATCTTCTGGAGGGCGTAGCGCCGCACGGCGGGGTCGGGGGTCGTGAAGGCCCCGTCGCGGAAGACCGGGTGCGAAAAGAGGTTGGTCGTGCCCATCGAGACGACCATGTCGTTGTCCTTCAGGGCCGTTTCGAAGTCCCTCATCTTCTGCTCGGCCTGGGCGGGCGTCGCGTCGATGGGGATGAGGTCGTTGTCGTGGAGGCAGACGCCCCAGGCGCCCAGCTTGCCCAGGTTCTTCACGATGTCCACGGGCTCGATCCGGGGCCGCACGCGGGGGCCGAACGGATCGGCGCCCGGGTTGCCCACGGTCCAGAGTCCGAAGGAGAAGCGGTCCTGCTTGGTCGGTGCGAACGAGTCGGCCATGGCGATGCCCTCACTCAAACGGTCGGCGTCCAAACCCCCGGGCCCGGAAGTATAGCGCGCCCGGGCGCCCCCTGTAAAGCAACCCGGACCCCGTCCTCGCCCACCTCGGCCCGACCCCGGGAGGCTACAAAATATCACACTCCAAGTAAAGATGTGCGTGATCCCCGTGCGCCGCCCGGAGGGTCCGGGGGGTTCAAACTGGATTAAAAAAAGATTGTACGGAGGGGGGAGCCCCCGATATCCTCGCTGCGGGTGCGGCCGGGGGATCTTCGACAGGAGCGGGCGGTCATCCTCCTTGCACCACTCCCGCAAGGAGAGAGCGCATGAGCGCGATCCGGAAGCCCGCTCGCATCGTCGTGGCGGACGACGATGCCACGATCCGAAGGCTCCTCGGGGAGATCCTGATCCGGGAGGGGTACGGGGTCAAGTCCTGTCCGGACGGCGAGACCGCGCTCCGGGAGGCCCGGGCGGTCGACACCCGCCTCCTCATCACGGACTACCAGATGCCCGGGAAGACCGGGCTGGACGTGATCCGCGAGCTCCGCGCGGCGAAAAACCTGCTTCCCGTCATCATCATCTCCGGCAGCCACGAAGAGCAGGCCACTGCGGCCGTGAAGGGTTTCACCCGCGTCCTCTTCCTCCCCAAGCCCTTCCTCCTGGGTCGGTGCAAGGCCATGGTCGAGATGGTGCTGCAGCAGGCTCCGAGTGCCTCCACGCTCACGCCTCCGGAGGTGCGTGCGGAGCGGCGCCGGCATGTCCGGTTCGAGGTCCAGGACGCTTCCGCCGAACTCCTTCCCAAGGGGGGCGTCGGCCGCTTCCTGGGGGTCGGGGCCCGGAACTGCGGTCACAGCCTGCTCAACTTGTCCGAGGGAGGCGCGAGCTTCGTGGCGACCGAACGCCTGCGCCGCGACCAGGCGGTGCGAGTCAAGGTCAGGATCGACAGGTTCCAGGAGTCCATCGAGGGCGAGGGCGTGGTCCAGTGGTGCCACGAGAGCTCCCGGGCGAAGGGCGAGTTCCGCACGGGCGTGATGTTCGTGGACCCTGCGCCTTCCCTGTCCGGCAGGATCCGCGCGCTCCAGGGCTACCTCGAATCCCCCGCCTGTCGCTCCCGGCAGGCCGGGCGCTCCAGGGTATCGTCCCGGACGATCCTGCCCGAGTGAGGCCCCCCCGCCCCGTTTCACGGGCGCGGGGAGCTCCGGGATCGTAGACTATCAGGATTCTGAAGGAGATCCCCCGATGCCGAAGCTCGCCCTCGCGTTCCTGCTGCTGGCAACCTCCGCGGCCCAGGACGATTTCACCCCGCTGTTCAACGGGAAGGACCTGACGGGCTGGCGCTACAAGACCGGAGATGCCTTCGACGGCAAGACGGAGTCCTCCGACGCCCGCTACACGGCGAAAGACGGGATGATCGTCGTGAACCCGGGCAAAGGCATCGCCCAGCTCTGGACCGTGCGCGAGTTCCCCAAGGACTTCGAACTGCGCCTCGAGTTCCGCGCGGCGGTGAACGCCGACAGCGGCCTCTTCGTCCGCAAGCCCCAGCTGCAGGTCCGCGACTATCCGGTCGCCGGCCCCTACAAGACTCTCAAGAACTACAAAGCCCAGGACTGGAACGAGATCGTCGTCGTGGTGAAGGGAGAGACGGCGCATTGCACCTGCAACGGCGAGGTGCTCGAGGCGGCCCTCAAGCTCCCCGCCACCGGGGGGATCGGCCTCGAGGCCGACCGCGGGCAGATGGAGTACCGGAAGATCCGGATCAAGGAGGCCCCGTAGCCGCGCCTCAGAAATCGGTGGAGACGCCGATGGCGTAGTAGTGCTCGACCTCGGACTTGAACTGCGTCTGCTGGTCGTGCCCCCGGTAGTATTCCAGAAAGCCCCGGAAGCCGTTCCCGCCGTTCTTGGGCAGGACCATGAGCCCGGCCATGAGGCTGGCATTCACGTCCCAATCGATCTCGTTCCGGGTCTCGAGGTCCAGGGCCGTGTACGGCGCCACGCGGCTGAACCAGGCCTGCCCGATCCATTCCGCTCCCGCTTCGACGCGCCCGCTCTGCGTCGCCGGCCCCACGTAGACCCCGACCCCGAGCTCGGCGTACACCCGGAATTCCTCGAGCTGGATCGAGGCCGCCGCCGCCGCTTCCTCCAGGTGGTAGCTGTCCCGGTCACGCCCCACGCGGCTGATGTACTCGTCCCCGAGGTGCGAGGTCAGATGGTAGACATGGAGTTTCATGGCGACGTTCCCGTCTCGGTAGACTATGGGGAAGCCGAACCTGTAATCCGAGGCATCCAGGTCATACTGCTCCTCGATGTCGAAGCGGGAGAAGACCGCCGCCTCGACGAAGAGCTCCATTTCCGTGTCCGGGGCGTTCGGGTCGGTCCACAGGGCCAGAGGCCGGAAACTCCCGAGCACATTATCAATCTTGATATGGCTTTCCCTTCCGGTCCGGACGGGGAATTGGATCTTGGTGCCGGTGTGAGACTGCCGGGGGTTCGCCAGATACGGCCGGTAAATGGACCGGTCGGGCAGGAGCTCGGCATTCCACTCGTTGGGGGCGGCGGCCGGCGCCCCCGGCTTGGGAACCTCCTCCTGCCGCTCCCGGGCGCAGACCAGGAGACAGAACAACCCCAAGGACAAAGCGGACATCGGAATCTCCTGCAAGGGCCGAGACCGGAAGCCCCAAGAGTAT
>JAHFOZ010000162.1:0-4812 GCA_023261405.1 Planctomycetota bacterium | reverse complement strand
GAGAAAACGATGAGAGATCGGTGAGCCGTTCCTCACCGGGGCTACACGGCCTCTTCCTGCCACCGCTCGCACCTCTGAATCTCCCCCCACGAAAACGCTCCAGCGGAGGATTCGACGAGCTAGAATGCCCCGGATGAGAATGCGGTGGATCTACCTGATCGCGATCGTTCCGACCCTCACCGAGTGGCTTGAATCGGGGGCCTTCCCAAAGGCGCCCCGGGAGGCCATCACGGATCTGATGCTCACCCTCCTGCTCCTGGCAGTCTCCTGGCTCGTCTGCCGCCAGCACGACCGGATCCTCGAGATGGCCCAAACCGATGGCCTCACCGGGCTCCTCAACAACCGGTGCTTTCACGGCGACCTCCAGCAGGAAATCCAGCGAGCCCGGCGGCAGAACACGCCGCTCTCGCTCGCCGTTCTGGACCTGGACGGTTTCAAGGGCGTCAACGACCGGCACGGCCACGCGGAGGGCGACGAGGTGCTCTGCAGGGTGGCGCGGCTCATCTCCGACAGCGTGCGGCGCCACGTGGACCGCTGCTACCGCGTGGGAGGGGATGAATTCGCCTTTCTCCTCCCCGGTTCGAAGGCATCCGATGCCCTGAAGGTCTTCGATCGCATCCGGCTTCAGGCTCAGGAGGAACCCACGGCCCTGTGCCGTTACGGGGCGGGCCTCTCCGGCGGCGTCGTCGAACTCCAGGCGGCCGAGCAGCCCGCCGAATTCGTGAGGAGGGCAGACGAACTCCTGTACACCGCAAAGTCGGCCGGCAAGAACCGCATCCTGACCGGCGGCTAGATCCGGAAATCCAGCCCGAGCAGCGGGCCGTAGAGATTCCCGGCCTCATCGACCTCGGGACGCTCCCGCACCAGGTTTTCGGAGTAATCCCTGAAGTCGAAATAGAGCATGCGGAACCCGATGTGGAACGAGAGCCGCTCCAGGAGGTCCACGCGGAGCAGGACGCTGAGGTCCGTCACCCCCGAACTGACCCCGGTCAGGTTGAGCGGGAACGAGCGCCCCGCATGGAAGAGCACGCCCACCGGCCCCTCGCGCCAAAGACCCACGTCGAGGCCGGCGTAGGGGGAAAGGCGACCCTTGCCGGCGAGGTCGAACGCGCCCTCCGGGGACTCAAGCAAGTCCACGCTCAAGCCCCCGCTCACGGCCAGGTCGAAGGCGGCGTGGCGGGTATAGCCGGCGACCCGCCGCGCATAGGTCACGGTCCAGCGCTCCCACTCCAGGGAGGGTTCGAGGTCGAAATGCTTTCCCTCGTCCGTCGAGAGCATGGCCAGGAAGTAGCCCACCCGGATCGAATCGTCCCGGCCGAGAGGGTAGTCCAGCGACACGTTGGCGGCGGGCCCCTTCAACTCGTCTTCATCCGCCAGGTAGAGCACGTCCAGCCGCAACTCCGGAGGGGGTCCTTCCGCGCCGCTCCCCTCCGGGGGAAGCCCCTTCCTGGAGATCCCCTCAGGTTCCGCGGTGATCATCCGGAACAGGGCACCCGGGTCGGGGATCAGACGTTCCGCTTCGTCGGGGACCGGCCGCGAGCGCTCCGGCTCGGGGCGGCGGGCCACCGGGAATCCCTGCTCCTCATAGACCAGCACGGGGAGATCCTTCTCCAGAACCGGCAGGTCCGACGGACAAGGGCGGCTTCCGGCGGCGACCGGGGCGGGAGCCGGCGGCGGGATCTGCGCCACGCCGATCGACGAAACCGCCGCGCGTTCCCATGCAGGCTGGGGCGGACGCCGGGCCCGGCGAAGACCGGGCGTCGGCTCCACCGGCACCAGGTGACTCCCGATCAGGACCGCGATCGTGAGGATTGCCGCGGAACCCACGAAGGCCCGGTAGGGACGGAGCTCCCGCCGCAGGGGCCGTGCGAGGTCACGCCTTCCCCTCCTCTGCAACCGGGCGCACGACGCGGTCCGGATGGTCAGATAGCCCAGGAGCGCGATCAGCAGGAGGGCCACGGACGAGAACGAGATCCTGAGCCAGAGGGCGGAATCCCCGGCCAAGGCGACCCGGAGGAAGACGGCCAGGGTCCCGGCCAGGGCGGAGCCCAGGAGCAGGAAGCGCCGCCACATCCACCGGCGATAGGCGCGGAACACGTCGACCACGGATCGTCCCTCGGCCACCGGATTGTATCCGTCTTCGGGAGACCCTCCTAGGCCATTCACCCCGCCGGGGCCTGCCACGCCGGTCGCAATCGTGAAGAAACCCTCACACTCCGCTCATCCGGTCTTCAGGCCCCTTCCGCCAGTCTCGATCGGGTTTGCCCCGAGGACCCGCCCCGGGTAGGATCGGAGGATCGCCATGAGGATCCTGGTGGCCGAGGACGAGAAGAAACTCGCCCGCTTCATCAAGCGCGCGCTGGCCGAGGACGGTCACGCGGTGGATCTCTCCCATGAGGGCGCGGAGGCGAGCCACATGGCCCTCACCGAGAGCTACGACGCGATCGTCCTGGACCTCCAGCTCCCCGGCCAGGACGGGCTCTCCATCCTGCGGGAGATCCGCGCGCAGAAGAAGCCCACCCTGGTGATCATCCTGACGGCCCGCGACACGGTGAAGGACCGCGTCCGCGGCCTCGACGCGGGGGCGGACGACTACCTCGTGAAACCCTTCGCCCTCGAGGAGCTCCGCGCCCGGGTGCGCACCCTCCTGCGCCGGGGCCAGGGGAGCGCCTCCACGCTCCTGGAATTCGGCGACCTCAGCATGGACCTGCTGACGCGGGGCATCCGTCGCGGCGACCGGGCGATCACCCTCACTCCCAAGGAATTCACGCTCCTTGAGTACTTCCTGAGAAACCCCACCCGGGTCCTCTCGAGGACCTCCATCGCCGAGCACGTCTGGGACTACAACTTCGAGTGGCAGTCCAACGTCGTCGACGTGTTCGTCATGGGCCTCCGGAAGAAGACCGAGGAGAGGGGGGAGCCGCGGCTCATCCATACGGTGCGGGGCGTGGGATTCGTGCTCAAGGAGGGCGAGAGTGCGATCCCTTAGCGCCCGCCTCACGTTCACCTTTTTCCTGATCGGCGCCGCGATCCTGGGCGCCTTCGGCGCCAGCCTCTACTTCTGGGTGCGCGAAGGCGGGGAGCGCGCCCTGGCGCGGGATCTCGTGACCGGGACGCAGCTCTTCCACGAACGGTTCCTGGCGGAGCATGACGAAGTGAGTCGCGGCGTCCACGGGAGCCTCGCGGCCGAGCTGGAGGACTTCCTCGAGGCCAGCGGCGGCCGCGCGAGCGTCCGCCGGCCCGACGGCTCGCCCGTCTTCGTCTCGAAGCGGTTCGACCCGGACGTCCCCCGGTTCCGCGCGAGGTCCGACCGCCTCACCGCCCCCTCCGGCGAGACGTTCGACGTGCGCTTCGCGGTGAGCGAGGCGCCGCTCCACGAGATGCTCGCCCAGCTCCGCCTCTGCCTCGCGATCTCCTGCCCGCTGGTCCTGGCCCTCCAGGGGCTCCTCGGGACGCTCTTCGTGCGGCGCCTGCTTTCTCCCCTCGAGCAGATCCGCTCCCACGCGGTCCGGATCAGCCGCGCGAACCTCTCGGAGCGGGTGCCGGAGCCGGCCCTGACCGGCGAGCTCCGCGACCTCGCCCGCACGTTCAACGAGATGCTCGAGCGCCTCGACCTTGCCTTCCAGGACCTCCATAACTTCGCCGCCGACGCGGCGCACGAACTCCGCACCCCCCTCGCCAACCTGCGCCTGGAAATCGAAACGGCCGCGCAGGGCAACCTGGCCCCCGGGGAATACGAGAAGATCTTCGCGAGCGTCGCCGAGGAGGTGGATCGGATGAACCGCGTCGTCGCGGACCTCTTCACGCTGGCGAAAATGGACCTGCGGCAGCTGGCCCTGGAGAAGGAGCGCGTGAGCCTCCGGCTGCTCCTGGACGAGGCCCGCGAGACGTGGCAGCCCTCCGCCGGCGAGCGGGGGATCGAGATCCGGGTCGAGGGGAAGGACGTGGAGGTCTCGGCGAACCCGGGGGCCCTGCGGCGCGTCCTCATGAACCTCACGGAGAACGCCTTGAAGTACAACGTGCGCGGCGGCCGGGTGACGCTGTCCGTGGAGCGCGAGAACGGCACCGCGAAGGTCCGGGTGAGAGACACCGGGATCGGGATGGCCGCCGAGCACCTGCCGAAGCTCTTCCACCGTTTCTACCGGGTCGACTCGGGACGCTCGCGCCAGACCGGGGGCGCCGGCCTGGGGCTGGCCGTCTGCAAGTCCTTCATCGAGGCCCACGAAGGCACGATCTCCGTCGAGAGCGAGGCCGGCATCGGAACCACGTTCACCGTGGCGCTCCCGGCCCTCGACAGCCCCGCCCCGGACGACGCTTCCAGGAACCGATGATCCCATCTTCCTAATGGCTTCCTCATTCGGCCTGCATACGCTAGATTCATGAGCGCTATGGAGATCGCGGGGCCGACTCCCGAAGAGCCCCGTTTCCGCCTGCGTCTCGCCCTCATCCTGGGGGTCCACGCGATCCTCGCCCTCTCGTTCCTCGGAAAGCCCACGCTCTGGAACATCGACGAAGGCCGCGTGGCGGAGGTCGCCCGGGAGATGGCCCGGAGCGGCGACTGGCTCACGCCGCGCCTGGGGGGGAACCCCTTCCCCGCTTATCCCCCCCTGGCCTACTGGCTCATGTCCCTGTCCGGCAGTCTCCTCGGCTTCAACGAGTTCTCGATGCGGCTTCCCTCGGCGCTCTCCGGGATCGCGCTCGTGGGGGTCATCGGTCTCATGGCCCGGCGGCTCGCCGGGGCGAAGGCCGGCCTGCTCGCCGCCCTGGTGCTCGCCACGTTCCCCGGATTCTTCCAGCAGGAATGCATGTGCC
>JAHFOZ010000161.1 GCA_023261405.1 Planctomycetota bacterium | reverse complement strand
TTCACGTGGATCGACCCCGCGTACACCGTCCCCTCCGGGTTCGGCTACTACGACCTGGAGCGCCTGGCCACGCACTCCGGGGGAAGGTACTTCCTCTACAGCGTCGACCGGAACATCCAGCCTTTCTGCCTTCGTTATTCGTGCGCACTCTGCGGCGGGCAGCACAAGGCCTGCGGCGCGACCTACGACGAAACCAAGCTCAAGATCGTGGGCCCCGAGGTGGGCTCTCGCGGCGACTACGGCGCGCGCTTCGACAAGGACAAGCTCTACATCGCCTCGCTCGAGGCTTGGGAGCGCCTCCACAAGGAGGGCATCCTCCGCGGCGCGCCGCCCCTCCGCGCCTCCGGGGCCGGCCTCTCGGAGAACAAGCGCTCGGAGAAGCCGCCGCCCGATTCCCCGCTCATGGGCGGTACGGAGTGGAAGGCCATACGCGCCTCCGCGCTCCGCTCCTCGGCCGACGTCGAGAAGATCGCCTCCGAGCTCCTCGCCGCCGAGGAGAAGCACGGCCCGTCGGCCGACCCGCGCGCCCTCGCCACCACGGACGCCCTCATCATCCACCTCAAGATCCTCGCCCAGGCGTTCAAGCAGCTCGCCGCCTTCGCCGACGAGATGGAGCGCGCCAGGGCGAAGAAACCCGGCCCGTCCGACGGCTTCTCCGCCAGCGACTTCGACATCCCCGCCGGCCAGCGCGCGATCGGCTTCCACTGGAACGACGTCTACCTCTGCCACGGCGGCGCCCCGCTCAAGGACTTGAAGTTCCTGGGCGACCTCAAGGAACTCCATGCGACCCTGGATCTCGCCGATCGCATGATCGAGAAACACCTCGGGACGCCGTGGGAAATCCTCATCCGGCGCGCCTACCTGCCGATCTTCACGCCCTACTACGAAAGCGCCGTGGCCAAGGGCCAGCGCGAGCGACCCCCCAAGCCCTCCTCGAGCACCGCGCAGACGGAGACGCCGTCCGCGCCGGCCCGCCCCACACGGCCCACCCAGGGGACGCAGTCCGGCGGCACCGGCACCACGACGGGGGGAAAATGACGCTCGCCCTCCTCATCGCACTCCTGGCCCCGCGCGACGAGGTCACGGACCTGATCGCCAAGCTCCGCGCCGCCTCGGATCCAGGCAGCCGGTACACCCATGCGAACGCGATCGAGCGCGCGGTCAAGCCCGGGCACGTGCCCCTGATCCACAAGGAGATCGACGCCGGCCCCGGCCAGATCCGCCCCCACCTCATCCGGGTGCTCGGGCGGATCGGAACCAAGGAGGCGATGGCGGCGCTCCGGGCCTGCCTCCAGAAGCACGAGTTCGGGGCCCGCGCCGAGGCCGCCTGCCAGCTGAAGAACCTCGACGACGATTCGGGGATGAAGCTGCTCCCCGCCTTCCTTGCCAAGGTGCAGACCGAGGAGGAGAAGCGCGAGATCCTCTACAAGCTCTACGGGTTCTACATCGACGGCCCCACCGCCATCCCCGCGCTTCTCCAGTTCCTGCAGACCGAGAAGAACGAGAACCTGCGCCGGCAGGCGATCCAGGTGCTCTCCTCGCATAAGGATCCTGCCGCGGCGGCCGCGCTCCGGAAGATCGCCGCCGACGCGGCCGAGCCGCTGCGCTACGAGGGCCTGGCCGCGGTAATCCGCACCGGCGATGAGGCGGCGCTCGAGGAGGCCCTCCGGGCCCTCGAAGGGGACAAGGTGGACGCCCGCTCGACTTTCACCGTGCTGGGCGCGATCGAGAACTCCGGTCAGAAGTCGGTCCTGCCCCGGCTGCGCGCCCTGCTGGAGAAATCGGCCGATTCAACGCTCCGCTCCTACCTCATCCGCTCGCTCGCCCGGATGAAGGACGAAAAGGCCGTGCCCCTCCTCTCGAAGCTCGTGGAGGACAAGGACGTCTCCGTCTCGCGCGCGGCGATCCAGGCCCTCATTGACCTGGCCGGCAAGGCGCAGGTCGACCTGCTCCGCAAGGTTGCCGCCGAGGGGGATTCCTACAACCGTCTCGAGGCTGCCGAGGCGCTCCTGCTGCTCGACAACCCCGAGGGCTACGCGGGGATCAAGGCCGAGCTCGCCTCGGGCAGGTCGGGCTACCGTACCCAGGCGGTGCTCCTCCTGGGGCGCGTGCGTCGCAAGGAGTCGGTGGACCTCCTCCTCCCGCTGCTGGACGATTCCGATGCCCAGACCGCGAAGTACGCCCGCCAGTCGCTGCTCCAGGTCCTGCCGGCCCTTTTCCCTTACCTCAATTTCGACGACAAGGCCCCCGTGGAAACCATCCGGACCTGGTGGGGCAAACACCGGCCCGGATAACGGCGCCCGGTCCACGATGGGTTTCGCATGAGATACGCGCTGCTCGCCGGCCTCCTCCTGGCCCACCCGCAGAACCTCCCGGGCCCGCGCCTGCTCACCCCGGCCCCCGCGCGGTATGAGAAGGTCGAGATTGCCCTCGCGGCCGAGCCCCCGCCGGCGAACCCCTTCGACCCGAACGCCGTGACGCTCGATGCGACGGTCACTCCGCCCTCCGGGAAGGGTTTCAGGGTCCCCGGATTCTGGTTCCAGGACTTCACGCGTTCGCTGAAGGAACCCGCGGCGAAAGACGCGGCGCGTGCGGAACTCCTGGAGCGCGCGGGCGCGGCGGAGTGGCGCGTTCGGTTCTCGAGCGGGGAGCTCGGGCTTCACCGGGTCGCCCTCGAGCTCAAGGACGCGTCGGGCCTGAAGCGAAGCGCGCCCCTGGAGGTGACGGTCAAGGACGGCCCGCGTCGGGGCTTCATACGGGCCAGCCCGAGGAGCACGACGTACCTCGAGGACGCGTCCGGAAGCGCCTTCTTCCCCATCGGACAGAACCTCTGCATGTCCCCCGACCGGGAGGGGACGTATTTCTTTGAGCGGATCCTCCCCAAGCTGGCCGCCTCCGGCGCGAACTACGTGCGCCTCTGGGAAGAGTACTACGTTCAGGGCGACCTCAAGCGGCCGGCCGCGCCCGGCGACGGATCGAACACGGGCTTCCCCCTCGAGACGGCGATCACGGGGATCGGGATGTATGATCTCGAGTGCGCCTGGAAGCTCGACTTCGTCTCCGAGCTCTGCGGGCGCCTCGGAGTTTACTGGCAGCTCGCGTTCGAGAACGTCGTCTGGTGGAACCGGAAGCTGCCCCACCGGTGGAAGAGGAACCCGTACAACGCCGAGAAGGGCGGCCCCTGCGCGGCGCCGCTCGATTACCTGACGGACCCGAAGTGCCGCGAGCTGGCCGCACGTCGCCACCGCTACAGCGTCGCCCGCTGGGGATGGACGCCGAACCTCGTTGCCTGGGAAATGTGGAACGAGGTGGACAACCTGGACGGGTTTGACGCCGACGCGAACGCGGCCTGGCACAAGGACCTGTGCGGGCGGCTGCGGGCCCTCGATCCGTTCCGGCACCTGGTGACGTCCAGCTGGCGGGATGCGAAGATGTTCGCCCTTCCGGAGATCGACCTGGTCCAGGCCCACTCCTACTGGCCCGCGGAGTCGGACGCGGCGCAGTACACGATTCAGGACACCGAGCACCTCATGCGCAGGTACGGGAAGCCCTTCTTCTTCGGCGAGCAGGGGATGAACCAGGGATTCGACCTCGACCCCGAGGGAAAGATCTTCCACGACCATCTCTGGGCGTCGGCGCTCTCCGGCGCGGCGGGGACCGGTCTCCAGTGGTTCTGGGGCCCTTACGTCGAGAAGCACGACCTCTACCGGCAGTACAAGGGGCTCTCGAAATTCGTGGCCGACGTGGACTGGCCCGGGCATGCCTGGAAAGCGGTGGCGATCACGCGTCCCAGCCAGCCCGTGAGCCTGAACGTCTACGGCCTGGCCGCGGGCGACCGCGCGCTGCTCTGGGTCCATGATCCGCTGGCGTTCCGGATCGTCAAGGGGAAGGCCGAGAAGGGTCCCGCCCAGGCCGGGGCCACCGTGAACGTCGCCGGTCTCCCCGAGGGCAACTACAGGGTGGAATTCGTGAGCACCGCGACGGGCGAGATCCTGGGCAAGGACGCGCAGCCGGTCCATCCGCTCCGGCATTTCGGGCACGGGATCGAGCTTGCGCCTCCCGAGTTCTGGGGCGACATCGGCGTCCGCGTCATCGCCCGCGGCAAGGAGTGGAAATCGCGCTGAGGGGTCACCCGGCGGCGTAAGTCTTGTCGACGGAGGAACGGACATGAAGCGGATATTCGTGGCGGCGTGCGTTCTGGCGGCCGGGGTCACGGCCTGGGCGGACACCCTCAAGCTGAAAAACGGCGGGACCCTGGAGGGCGTGGTCCTCCGCGAGTCGGATGCGGGGGTGGTCGTCCGTCTCAAGTACGCGACCGTCACGATCGAGAAGTCCGAGATCGAGTCGATCGAGAAGAAGGCGGAGGCCGCCACGCCCGCGGCGAAGGGGCTGCGGCTGTCGCGCTGGGACGCGTGCATCGACAGCCTCGGCGCGCGCCCCTGGGCGGGCGACCTTCGCCAGATCCCCGCGACCGTCATCGACAAGGGGGTCCTGAAGAACGTGCCCTACATGTCTCACAAGGCCGGGAACTACGAGTTCAATCTTTACGGCGACCCCGACTCCCCGGCCTGCCTGGAGGTGGGCGTGTACAAGGACCTGCTGAAGAGCGAGGACGCGAAGAAGGCCTGCCTGGACCTGATGGTCTCGCTGCTCCCGGAGGCGAAGGACCAGGAGGTCGTGAGGGGGCTCGCCCGGGCGCAGGACAAGAAGGAACGGGACGGGCTCACGTTCGAAGTCACGCCCGAGACCGCCGAGGACGCCTACGGGGGCTGGTGGATATCGGTTTACGACGTGAAGGCCCTCGACGCCGCCCGCGCCACGGAAGAGGAACTCAAGAGGATCACCCAGGACGAGGACGAGATCGAGAAGGAAGAGCTGCTGGCCGAGGCGGAGCGAAAGCTGGCCGCGAAGAAGCCGGACCCCAAGGAGTTGCGTGTGCTGAACCAGCCCCCGCCCCGGACCTACCAGGAGACCGTCTATCTGTGGAAGAAGCCCCAGGTCCAGCAGGCCCGGCCGGTCCGCAAGCAGGGCATCCGCCGGGTCTACATCCGCGGCTACCACCGTCCCGGAGGCCTCTACTCGCGTCCAGGCCTGGGCGGCGGCTTCCGCCGCTAGGCACAAAACATCCTGACGGTCTTGTGCCTACGCGAGGGGGACCCGCTCAAAGCGGCGGGCGACGTAGCGGCGGGAGTGGGTGTAGCCGGCTTCGCGGGCCAGGGCGACAGCCCGATCAAACGCATCCCCCACCCTTGCCGGCTCGTGGGCGTCGGAGCCGAAGGTGATGCCGATGTCGCGGGCGCGGGCGGCCTTGAGGATCCGCAGGCTCGGGTAGATCTCTTTTGCAGGCCGCCGGAGGCCGCTCGTGTTGATGTCGAGGGCCATGCCCGCCCCGGCTACCGCATCCAGCGCGCGCAACTCAAGGGCCTCGTAGTCCCGCGAAGGCCGGTGGCCGAATTTCTTGATCACGTCGGGGTGACCCAGGATGTCGAACATCCGGGTCCGCGCGAGCCCCTCCACGAGGCCGTAGTACTGCTCGTAGATCGGGTAGACGTCCCTCCCCTCGAAGAGGTGGGCCTTCTCGGGATTGTCGAAGCCCCAATCCCCCAGGTAGTGGATGGACCCGATCACGTAGTCGAACGGGACCCTCCCGATCACCTCTCGCACGAACTCCTCCGTGCCGGGGTGGAAATCCGACTCCAGGCCAAGCTTGATGGACAGCTCCGGGAACGCCCGCCGGCAGCGGAGCACCTTCTCGACGTACTCCGGAAGCTGCGCGATCGTCATGCGCCAGTCGGGGTCGTAGGTGGTCGGCATGGGCGTGTGGTCGGAGAAGCCGATCTCTCCAAGCCCAGCCTCGAGGGCGCGCCGCGCGTACTCCTCGGGCTCCCCCACGGCATGGTTGCACAGCGGGGTGTGCATGTGATAGTCGGCGGGCATCTAGAGCCTCTTGATGACGCCCACGATGAACTCGCGCGCCGGCTCCGGGTCCCGGGCGTCGGCGGGCAGCCGCCCGATGTTCTCCAGGATCTCCCGGATCTTCCGCACCCGGCTGAGTGGCAGGATCGAGTAGACCTTCTCCAGGACCGCCGTGTCCGCCCCCTGCAGGGCCTGGGCCAGTTCCGCATCCTCCACCCAGTTCATGACCGGCTCGAGGTCTTCGCGCCTCATCCGGGCGAGATCATGGAACGACAGTATCAGCGTGTGGAACGACTTCCCTAGGTCCGGCTCCTCCCGGTACCCGCCCACGTCCAGGTCGCGGCCGTGCCAGTAGCGCATCTTGACCTTGTGGTTGCGCGCGCAGCGGTCGCAGTAGAAACGGATCTCCCCCTCCTCCCCCACGCCCGGGATGACGGCGTACCCCTCGGACGCGGAGGGGCAGTTCAGGCACTTCATGGCGGCGATGATACGGACGCCTCTCCGGCCGTCGCAAGCCTTTTCCGGCCAAGCGCGATCCCCAGGCCCAGCGTGACCGCCGCGCCGATCGGGTAGTGCCATGGGAAGGCGAGCTTGAAGGGCTCGCCGTTCGGGAGCCACATGAGGGCCACCGCGAGCACCGCCCCGGCCGCCAGGAGCACCCACCCCAGCTTGAACGGTTCCCGACGCAACGCGATCGCTGCCCAGGCCGACAGCGCCTCCGTCCCCAATGCCACGATCCAGCGACCCCAGCTCTCCTGCTGCCAGTTCAGCGCGAAGATTAGGAGCATCGAGAAGGGCACCCCCCAGTATAAGCCTCGCGCATCGCGACCGAGCGGCAGCAGGGCCAGGAGGAGAATGCCCAGCATGGCCCCGTACGTGTATCCGGCCATGGCAAGCGCCAGGTCCAGCAGGTTCGGATAGTCTTTGATCGAGCTCACGAGTAGGGCCGTCCCGCAAAGCCCGGCCGCCGCAACCAGGACCAGGAACCGCGAAACCCTGATCAGATGAGCCTCGCTCGCACCCTTTCCGAAGAACGGCTTGTAGAAGGTCGTGAGCGCCGTCTGGGCCATCGCGGCGAGGGTCCCCGTGGCCGTGGCCGCCGAGAAAATTGCGGCGAAGAGGAGCCCCTTGACCCCGACCGGCATGGCCTTCAGGATGAAGATGGGAAAAAGGTTGTTCTTGTTCTCCCGGAACAACTCCGACTCCCCGGCGCTCATGGGATTCCTCTTGAAATAGACGTAGATCCCCACCCCCACGGTGAGCATCAGGAGCGGCAGCACCTGGCTCACGCTCGACCAGAGGATCGCCTTCCGGGCATCGCGCTCGTCCTTGCAGCAGAAGAGTCGCTGGGCCATGTTCTGGTCCGTGCCGTGCGAGGACATCGTGAGGAACGTGGAGCCCAGGATCCCGCACCAGAGGGTGTACGCCGTCGTCCGATCGAGGGTCAGGTCCACGATCCTGAACTTCCCGTCCTCCAACCCCTGCCGGAGGATCTCCGGGAGCCCTCCCGGGACCACCGCGATCACCGCCCCGAGCGCGACGACCCCGCCCACGAAGAGGACCACGAACTGCACGACGTCGGTCCACACCACCGAGTTGATCCCCCCGAGCCAGGTCCACACTACCGAGATCGCGCCGATGAGGAGGACGGCCCACACGATCCCCATGTGGGTGATGGCGTTCAGCACCATGGCCGCCAGGTACAGGCGCGCGCCCTGGGCGAGGAAGCTGCCCACGAAGAAGATCACGGTGGCCAGCCGGTCCACCTCCGGCCCCAGCCGCCGCCCCATGAACTCGTAGGGGCTGTAGATCTCGTGCCGGTAATAGGCGGGGACGAGCCACCCGGCGATGACGAAACGCGCGAGCACGCTCCCGATGGCCAGCATCATGTAGGTGTAGTCGCCGGTGAAGGCGGTGAGGGGGACGCTCACGAACGTGACGCCGCTCACCTCGCTCGCCACGATGGAGCCGGAGACCGCGTACCAGGGGAGCTTGCGACCGCCGAGAAAGAAGTCGCGGACCGTCTGGCCCTTCCCCGCCAGGCGGTCGGCCAGCCAGGAGGTGCCGAAGACATAGAGGAGGAGGACCCCCCAGTCGACCCAGTGGAACGTGCCCGGCATGCGCCCCCCTGTCCCTCCCCGGTGACGCGCCTGCGGGCGCGATCAGTACTTGCGGCTGTCGAGATGCTTCTGGGCCTCGTCGATCAGGGCCTGGACCTTGCGGTCGCGGGCCGGGTCGAGGTCGAGGCAGCGCTTGAAGTCGCGGATGGCCGACTTGAAGTCCTTGAGGGCGAAGTGGGCCTGGCCGCGCTCGTAGAAGGCGCCGTAGATCGTGGGGTTGAGCTTGCAGGCCATGTCGAGCACCATGACCGCCTCGACGAACAGGTTCTTCACCTTCTGCCCCAGCACGAGCATGTGCTTCGCCAGGGACACCTTGGCCACGCCCAGGTCCTTGAACACGTAGGCGTACGTGGGCTCCAGCTCGGCGGCGCGCGAGAAGTCCTCGATCGCCTTGCGGTAGAACGGCTCCGGGTCCCCCGAGCCCTTCTTCATGGCGCGGGCCATGTAGAAATGCACGATCCCGCGGTTGTGGTACGCGTGGCTGGACGTGGCGTCGAACTCGATGCCGACCGTGAGGTCCTTGAGCGCCATCCCGAAGACGCTCGAGACGTCCTTCCCCGAATCGCGCGCGTAGCGTCCGCCGAAGATGAGGATGTTCGCCCGGTTGACGCGCGCCGCGGGGGATTCGGGCCGCAGCGAGGTCGCCACCACGAAGTCGTCCAGCGACTCCTTGCAGCTGGCGCTGGCGTCGGCGCCGTCGAGCGACTGGATGATGGCGCGGGCGAAGCGGAGGATGCCGCGCTGGGTGCGGATGTGGTAGTTCTTCGTCTGCCGGCCGATGGCGAGCGTGAGGCCCTCCTCGCCGGACTTGATCTCGGCGAGCACCTTCTCGGCGCCCAGGTCCTCCCCGTGGCCGGTCCCCTCCAGGCGGATGAGGTCCTTGAACATGTGGATCGCCTCCTCGAGGCGGCCCGACTCCAGGGCGCGGAGTCCCTGCGTATAGCGCATCTGGTCGTCCGAGAGGATGGGCACCCCCTGGGCGTACCGATCGAGGTCGGCGGCCAGGACCGCGGCCGACTCATAGCGGCGCACGGCGTCCTTGGCGAGCGTGCGCATCACGATGCGCTCCAGATCCTGGTTGACCAGCGGGTTGAGCGACGAGGGGGGCTTGGGATCGTCCTGGACCACGGCGATCACGGTCTTCATGGGCTGCCCCGAGTCGAACGGGGGCTTGCCCGTGACGAGGTAGTACAGGGTCGCCCCGAGCGAGTAGACGTCGGAGCGCTCGTTGATGTCCGCGATACGGCCCAGGGCCTGCTCCGGGGACATGTACGAGGGCGTACCGATGACCCGGACCTCGCGGGAGAGATTGATATCCTCGTCGCCGGGACCGAGCGTGCCGGCGTGCATGGCCAGGCCGAAATCGGTGACGGAGATTCTGCCGTCGAAGCCCACCATGATGTTGCGCGGCTTGATGTCGCGGTGGATGAGCCCGTTCTGATGGGCGGAGGCCACGGCCATGGCGGCGTCGCGCATGATCTCGGCGGCGCGCTTGAGCGGAATTCCGCGGGAACGCACCTGCTCCAGGGTTTCCCCCTCCACGAACTCGAGGGACACGTAGGCTTCCTCGGTTTCACCGCGCTTCACCGTGCCGCCCTCGAGCGGGGCGACGACGCCGGGGAGGTTCACGGCGGCGGTGAGGCCCGCATCGGCGAGGAACTTGGGGAGGTCCCCGATGGAAGCGCCGCCGTCCTTGAGGATCTTCACGGTCACCCAGCGGCCGCGCGGGGTATCCCAGGCCTTCCAGACGGAGCCCAGGCTCCCCTTCCCCACCTGCTGCACCAGGATGAATTTCCCGAAATTGTTGAATGGGTCGTTCGCCGCGCGGACGGCCTCGACGGGGACGGCGGCGGGCGGCGGAGGCGCCTCGTCGGGCTGGAGGACGATGGCATCCTCCTCCTCTTTCGGCGCCGGCGGAGCAACCGCCACGGTCCTGGCCTGGGCGGTAGGCGCCTCGCTGGGATCCGCGGGGGGCGGTGCGCTGGGATCCTGTCGCCCCCTGACCCGGCGCACGGCCTCCTGGTGGAGCGAGACGATCTGGTCTTCCGAAAGGAGGGCCTTGGTCCGGAAGAGGTCCATCATGGTGCGGCCACCCTCGTCGGAGAGGGCGGAGAGGCACTCGTTGAGCGCCTCCTGACTGATCAGCCCCTTCTCCAGGGCCATCATCCCGAATTCAGCGTCTTCTTCCCGCACGGTCGGCTCATTCTAGCATGAGGGGGGCCGGGCAGAGAAGTAGCTCGGCCACAAAAATTGTCATGCGGAGCCCCAGTGGCTCCCCGTGACATTACGACCAGCGCTGGAGCTCGATGAGGTTGCCTTCGGGGTC
>JAHFOZ010000586.1 GCA_023261405.1 Planctomycetota bacterium | reverse complement strand
AAGGGCGTCGACGTGGTCTTTCTGGACGCGGCCCCCCTGGACGGCCAGGAGTCTGACGCCCCCCAGAACCGTCGCAAGCTCCTCATGCGCGACCGCGAGAACGTGACGTGCAAGCGCATCCTCTTCGGCTCGCTCGCCCGCGCCGCCTTCCTCGCCGCCGAAGTGGAGGCCACGCCGCTCCTCGTGGAGTTCTTCGTGGACACCGCCGTGGGCCTGCCCATCGAGGACGCGATCAAGGCCGCCGTCCCCGCCCTGCCCTCCGCCGCTTCAGCGAAGGAGGAGCCCGGCCCCCCGCCCGCTCCGTAGCCTACTTCGACGCGTACTCCCGCTTCGTGCCCTTCGACGGCGCCTCGACCGTGAAGCTCCGCCCCTCGGGCCCGACCGTCAGCTTCAGCCCGGCCCCCTGGCACTTCTCCTCGTCGTTCGCCGTGAGCTCCGCCGGGGCGTTGTCCGCCGGGGTCGTCTTCACGTTGCGGTGGACCTGCCACGCATCCTTCAGGCCGGGCAGCTCCTTGAGCAGCTTGTAGACCGCCGCCTCCCCGCCCTTGGTTGCCCCGTTGTTGATCACCGCCACCGTGGGCTCCACCGCCCGCAGCAGCGCGGGGCTGTTGCTCTGGGCGAGGCCGTGATGCGACACCTGGTAGACGTCCACCTTCCCGGTCAGGTTCTCGGGGCAGACCAGCTTGTGCTCCACGTTCCAGGTCAGGTCCCCCAGGTCCAGGAAGTCGAACATCCCCCAGGAGAGGACGAAGCCGAGGCTCCGAGCGTTGTCCGACGTGTCGTCGGGCTTCGCGGGGTGCTCCGGGTTGGCCGCGCACTTCCGTATCTGCGCGGCGCCCGCCTTCTCCCCCGGCACCAGGCCGTGCCCCGAGAGGATCCTCACGCTCAGCGACTTGTCCTTGAGCGGCAGCGAGTCCCCGGGCTTCAACACCACGTTCTTCCCGCCGCAGGCCTTGAGATACGCCTCCTTGAGCTTCGCGTCCACGTCCTTCGCCGACGCGTCCGGGAACCCGTGATCGTAGAACGTGCCGATGTTCAGAAGGCCCGAAAGCTCCGCCACGCCGCCCCAGTGGTCGATGTGCCAGTGGCTCGTCAGGTAGTGGTCGATCTGCTTCACCCCGGCGGCCGCCGCGGCCTTCTGGATCCGCTCGGCGTCGCGCTTGTCCGGCCAGCCGCAGTCCATGAGGATCGACTCTCCCGAGGGCGCGACGATCAGCGTCGCCGCGCCGCCCTCCACGTCGATCCAGTGGATCTCGAGGCCCTTCCCCTGCTGCCCGCCGGCGCCCGCGAGAACCACCACTGCCGCCAGCATCGCCGCTTTCATGGATTTCTCCTCTCCTGTGAAGCGCCTTCCAGAGTCGCTTCGATCCGCTTCAGTTCCGATTCCACCGCGGCCCGGCCGCTCCAGCCTGCCGGGGCACACTCCAGAGCCGTCCGGAAATCCGCACCCGCCCCGCCCGTGTCCCCCCGGGCCCGGCGAGCCAGCCCCCGATTATAGTAGAGGGCGGGGTCCACCAGGCCGAGCCGCTCGGCCGCCTCCAGATCCCGGATGGCGGCCTCGTGGTCGCCCCGATCGAGGGCCTCGACCCCGGCGTCGAACGCCCTCTGAGCCCCCCACATCGCCGTGATCCCGGGCTGAGGATAAGCCGCCGCCAGGAGCGTGCCGGACAGGAGCAGCACCAGACCCGCCATGCCGGCCGCCTGCAGCCCCGGGCGCTTCTGGAGCCGCCGTGCCGTGAAGACCGTGCCGGCCAGGATCCCGAATCCGAGGCCGCCGAAGTGCGCGTAGTGGTCCATCGGGACCGCGACGAGACCCAGGATCGTCCACACCGCGATCCCCACGAGTTGCTGCTTCACGGCGGGGTCCTCGAGGAAGCCGTGCAGGCTCCCCGCCCGGCGCCACAGGAGGCACAGCGTCACTCCGATCATCCCGAACCCCGCCCCCGAGGCGCCCGCCGAAAGGGCGTCGTGGCCCAGCACGCTCACCCCCGCCCCGCCGATCCCGGAGACGGCGTACGCCACGGTGAACCGCCACGAGCCGATCGCCCGCTCCACCGCGGCGCACCAGCCGAACATCCCGTAGGTGTTCCACAGGAGGTGCACCCACCCGACATGCAGGACCACGGCACTCGCGAACCGCCAGTGCTCCCCCGACCAGATGGCCATCCGCTCCGTCGCCCCGAACTGAAGGAGCGTCTCCGGCGAAAGGCCCTGGCCCCTGGTCTCCCCCGAGAACCAGGCGATCATGAAGACGCCGAGGTTGATCGCCGTGATCAGCCAGGTGAAGGGCGACTCGAGGACCCGGTCCGCCAGCGAGAACCCCCCGGAGTCGCGTTTCTCGGCCATGGGCCCTGATTATAGTGAAGTAGCCCCGGCCCCGCACTCACCGCTTCAATGCCGCGCCCCCTCGTAGGCGGCCCCGCCGCGGAGGACCTTCTGGGTGCGCGCGCGGATCTCCGCCGCCACCGCCGCCATCTGCGGATCTGTCGCCATCAGGAGTCCCGCCTTCTGACGGAGCGCCTTCACGACCCAGCGGCACTCGCCGACCATGTCGTCCTGCGTCCCTCCGACCGCCGTGAGCGGATCGGTGTACTCCTTCTTCATCCGGTCCTTCCAGTCCGCGCCCTCGTACTCCGCGAGTCCGGCGGCGAGGAAGTCCCGGTTCAGCTGCGCGGCCAGCGCGGGGGGCGTCCATTCCTCGTTGCGCGCGGCCACCTTCACCGCGATCGCCTGCAGCGCTTTGTGCTGCCGGAGCTTCTGCAGGCCCGCCTCCACCCGCAGGTCGATCTCGCCGGCGATCGCGTCGAGGGATTCGAGCGGCCCCTTGAGTTCCGGGTGGGCCGCGCGCTGGGCCGCGAGATACGCGCGGAATTCCTT
>JAHFOZ010000585.1 GCA_023261405.1 Planctomycetota bacterium | reverse complement strand
GACTTGAAGCGCCTTCGCGACGTGGACGTCCCCAAGGGCGACATCGAGCGGCTGGAACGCGACCTCGAGATCGCCAGCCAGGACGAGGTGATCGCGACGCGCTCGATCCGCACGCTGGAGGCCCAGCTCGCCCTGCTTCAGCTCAAGCTCGAGAAGACGAAAGTCTCCGCCCCCTTCGACGGCACCGTCACGCTCCTGCAGAGCGAGGAGGGTGAGTCGGTCGTCCCCGGCAAGCCCCTCTTCACGATCCAGAGCTCCGGTCTGCGGCTGATCCGGGCCCCCATCGACGAGGTGGACATGGGCAAGGTCTCCCTCGGGCTCCCCGTGCGGGTGACCTTCGACGCCTACCGAGGCGAGGAGTTCGAGGGGCTGGTCCACGAGATCATGCCCGCCGCCTCCACGGACAGAAAGAACAACCGGACAGTCGACGTGAAGGTCCGCCTGCACAAGATGCCCGAGGCACTGCGCTCGAACATGTCCGCCAACGTCGAGATCGTGATCCGCGCGAAGGAGGGGACTTCGTACCTGCCCACCCACCTCGTACGCGACGACCGTGAGGGCAAGGGCAAGTACGTGCTGGTGGTGCAGGAGGGCCACGCCGCCCGCCGCCCCGTGAAGACGGGGTTCTTCAACTGGAAGAGCGTGGAGATCACGGACGGCCTCTCCGCCGGCGATGCCGTCATCGTGCCCCTCCAGTTCGAGGACGAGGAACCCGTGAAGGAGGGCTCCCGGGTGACGGTGGTCGCCCATGGGTCCTGACCTTCTCCGGCTCACGGGCGTCACCAAGGTCTACCGCGCCGGCGCGATCGAGGTCACGGCCCTCCGCAACGTCTCCCTGCCGGTCCGGAAGGGGGAGTACATCGCCATCACGGGCCCCTCCGGGTCCGGCAAGTCCACGCTCCTCAACATCCTGGGCTGCCTGGATCGGCCCAGCTCCGGCGAGTACCGGTTCGAGGGCGCCCCCGTCCAGTCTCTGGACGATGAGGGCCTCGCCCGGATCCGCAACCGCCGCATCGGCTTCATCTTCCAGGGCTTCAACCTGATGCCACGCTACTCCGCGTGCAAGAACGTGGAGATCCCGATGATCTACTCGGAGACCCCGCGGGGGGAACGGCGGGTCCGGGCGGAGGCGGCGCTGGCCTCCGTGGGGCTGGCCCCGCGCTCCGCGCACCGCCCCGGCGAGCTCTCGGGAGGCGAGCGCCAGCGCGTCGCGATCGCGCGTGCGCTCGTGAACGAGCCCTCCATCCTGCTGGCCGACGAGCCCACGGGCAACCTCGACACCCGCGTGGGCGAAGGCATCATGAAACTGATCGAGGATCTGAACCGGGAGCAGGGGCTCACGGTGCTCGTGATCACGCACGATCCCGCCGTGGCGGCGCGCTGCCGGCGGCAGGTCCGCCTGGTGGACGGCGAGATCGTGGTGGACCGGTGATCTCCTTCGAGGGGGTCCTGGACGCGATCGACAACGTGCGGGCCAACCCGCTCCGCTCCTTCCTCACGATGCTCGGGATCATCATCGGCGTCTTCGCGGTGGTCACGCTCGTCTCGCTGGGCGAGGGCGTGAAGAAGTACGTGACGAAGGAGTTCGCGGGCCTCGGCACGAACATCCTGATCATCACGCCCGGGGCCTCCCAGACCACCGGCGGGCCGCCGATCACGGGGCTCGACGCCACGTACAAGCTCACCCTGACGGACAACGACGCGATCCTCCCCCGCTGCCCCGCCGCCAGTCACGTCTGCCCCGTGATCCTGGCCGCGAGCACCGCGAAGCGCGAGAACAAGTCCCGGAAGACCACGATCATCGGGACCAGCTTCGAGATGCAGGTCATCCGGAACTTTCACGTCGAGGTTGGGGACTTCCTCCCGCACGAGGCTGGCCAGGGGGAGAAGCGCGTCTGCGTCCTCGGCCCCAAGGTGGCGGAGGACCTGTTCATCGGCGGGGAGAGTCCCCTGGGGCAGTGGGTGAAGCTGGGCGAGATGCCCTTCCGGGTCATCGGCGTCATGGAGCGCAAGGGGCACGCCCTCGGGTTCGACATCGACGACATCGTCTTCATCCCCGTCAAGGCGGCCGGGCAGCTCTTCGACACGGACGACCTCTTTGAGATCCTCGTCCAGGCCCGCAGCGCCGACGTCGTCCTCGAGACAAAGCGGCAGGTGAAGGAGGTGCTGATGCGGCGGCACGAGGATCACGAGGACTTCACGGTCACCGACCAGCGCTCCATGGTGAAGGCCTTCGAGAACATCCTGAACGTCCTCACCTACGCCCTGGCCGGGATCGCAGCCATCTCGCTCCTGGTGGGCGGCATCGGTATCATGAACATCATGCTCGTGGCGGTGGGCGAGAAGACCCGCGAAATCGGCATCCGCAAGGCTCTCGGCGCCACGAAATCGGCCATCCTCTGGCAGTTCCTGATCGAGAGCCTGACCCTCTCGCTCCTGGGCGGCTCGGTAGGCCTGACGGTGGGGGTGGCGCTCGCCCTGCTCCTGGGCGTCTGGATGCCGGTCTCGGTCGAGCCCTGGACGATCCTCCTGAGCCTCGGCTTCGCCCTCGCGGTGGGCCTCTTCTTCGGCGTCTACCCCGCCAAGAAGGCCGCCGAGCTCGACCCGATCGATGCGCTGAGGTATGAGTAGGGGGAATCACGAATTACGAATCACGGGAAGCCCCGGCGGAGCCGGGGGCCGATCGAGCCCTGACCGTACAACCGGAAACGCCGATGAACTCCGTGAGACGAAGGGTCGCCCTACTGGGAATCGCCGGTCTGGCGTGCTTGCTGGTTTTCCTCGGCTATTGGCTCAGTTTTGCGATGTGGATGACGGCGTACCACTCAAGCCCCGGCCCGCTTCGGGCCTGGCAGTTTCGATTTTACGTCCTGCTCGCGGCGAT
>JAHFOZ010000160.1 GCA_023261405.1 Planctomycetota bacterium | reverse complement strand
GGCCTGGGCCAGGTCGCCTTCCTTGCCCTTGAGCCGGTCCACGACGCCCGACCAGAACGAGTCCTTCTTCTCGATTTTCATCCACGCGCGGAGGCGCTCCTCCGCCGCGTCAGCGAGTTTCCGCGCCTTCGAATCGTCCTTCTGGATGTCCCGAACGAAGGCGCTCACCTCGGCGGCGCCGGCGGGGATGGCCCAGAAGACGAGGGTCGCGAGGAGCCCCGTGAGCACGACGTAGACTCCCGCGATCGACGCCATCCGCGGGACCTTCCGCGCTTCAAGCGCCGTGAGGATCGGGTTGAGGATGTAGGCCAGGAGGACCGCCACGATGAGGGGCATGAAGATCGCCCGAAGGACGTACCCGAGGACGATGGCCGTGATCCCGAGGGCCGCCAGGACCACGATCTTCCAGCTCTTGGACAGGGGGTTGTCCCTCCCGCGTCAGACGATCTCGGGGCCGTCCGATGGACGGGCGGCCGGGGCGGCGGCGTCCAGGCGGAACGTCTTCCGGAAATCGTACACGTCGTTGAAGTCCTCCCTCGAGTCCGTGTCCGCCCGGCTCATGAGCTCCGCCCCGATCAGGTTGTACACCATGTTGCCGAAATCGGCGGTCTTCTGGAGGCCCCAGATGCTGAAGACCATGGACGCCATCCCGCCGAAATGCTCCAGCGCGAGGTCCCGCAGGCCGCAGGCGAGCTCCTGCCCGGTGATGTGGCGCTTGCAGCCGATCCTCTTGAGGGTGTAGTCCAGCCCCTCGTAGACGAACTTGTAGGCGCCGACGGCATAGCGGCCGTCGCGCGCGGCGACCTCCCGGAGCCTGGACTCAAAGCTGTTCGACATCGATTTGCTGGAACAGGACCTCGGCCTTCCGCACCCGGGTCCCCGGCCTAATATACCGCCATTCGCGGGCGATCTCCAGACGGCGCGGCAGGTCCGGGATGCCGAGTTGCGCGAGGATCCGGTCGGAGAAGCCCGGCACCACCGGGGAGAGCAGGAGGGCGAGGATCCTCAGCGCCTCCGCGCTGTTCCCCAGCACGCCGGCCAGCTCGTCCACCTTCCCTTCCTTCGCGAGTTTCCAGGGGGCAGTGGCGTCGATGTAGGCGTTCGTGGCGCTGGAGGCCTTGAAGATCTCGGCCAGCGCGGAATGGAACTCCAGACGGTCCATGAGGGGCGCCACGCGGTCCGCCAGGCCGTCGAACACGGCCCGCAACTCCGCGTCCTTCGGGAGGGGCGCGCCGGGGCCGGGAAGGACGCCCCCGAGGCTCCGCTCGGCCATGGAGACCACGCGGCTCAGCAGGTTGCCCAGGTTCTTCCCGAGATCGCCGTTGGACCGGGTGACGAGCTTCTCCCAGGAGATGTCGCCGTCCTGGCCGAAAGCGACCTCGCGCAGGAGGAAGTAGCGCAGGGCGTCGGGGCCCACCCGGCCGGCCAGCTTCATCGGGTCCTTCAGGATCTCGATCCTCGGGTCCTTCACCTCGAGGCTCTTGGAGGCCTTGGCGCCGTCGATGTACACGAACCCGTGGGCGGCGACCCGGCGCGGAGGTTCCAGGTCCGCGGCCATCAGCATCGCCGGCCAGATGATGCAGTGGAACCGCGTGATGTCCTTTCCGATCAGGTGGCAGTCTGCGGGCCAGAGTCGCGCCAGCCGAGAGGGGTCGTCCGGGAACCCGGCGGCCGTGATGTAGTTGATGAGCGCGTCGAACCAGACGTACATGACCTGGTCGGGGTCGTCGGGGATGGGGACGCCCCAGGTGGTCGAGCGGCGGGAGATCGAGATGTCCTCGAGGCCCTGCTCGATCACGCTGAGCATCTCGTTGGCGCGGAAGGGCGGGTCGATGAAGTCGCCCCGCTGGATGAGCGCTTTCACGCGGTCGGCGTAGCGGGTCAGGAGGAAGAAGTAGTTCTCCTCCTCCATCTCCTTGAGGGGCGTGGCGGGGTGGTTGGGGCAGCGGCCGTTTTGGAGCTCGGACTCCGTCTTGCGCGCCTCGCAGCCGACGCAGTAGAGGCCCTTGTACAGCCCCTTGCGGATGTCGCCTTTCGCCCGGAGGCGACGGAAGATCTCCTGGCAGGCGGCGCGGTGGGCAGGCTCGGTGGTGCGGATGAACCGGTCGTAGGAGACCGCCAGCTTCGACCACGTCTCGCGGAACTTCCCCTCCATCTGGTCGCAATAGGCTCGAGGTTCCAGCTTCAGCTGGGCGGCCTTGTCCGCCACGTTCTGGCTGTGCTCGTCGTTGCCCATGAGGAAGAAGACCTCGTCGCCCTTCAGGCGGCGCCAGCGCGCGGCGGCGTCGGCCACGATCTTCTCGTACGACGTCCCAACGTGGGGGACGCTGTTCACGTAATCGATGGCGGTGGTGATGAAGTACTTGCTCATAGGCGGAGCAGCGCGTCCTCCACGGCGAGCGCGACGTTGGCGTTCTGGTCGATCATGTGCTGACGGTCGAGGAGGATTTCGATCCGATCGAGGAGGTCGTCCTCGTCGACCTTCACGAACCGCTCCACGAAGGCGGGGCCGGCCAGGCGCGGGGCGATGCCGGAGCGGGAGCGGAGGGCGTCCCGCAGGCACTCGGCCAGGAGGGCGAGGCGGCGCCGGGCGGAGCGGCGCGCCTGCTCGGTGTCCTTGATCTTCCCCAGGGATTCGATGAGCGGATTCAGCTCTCCCGAGAGGACGCGCTCCTGGAGCTCGCGGGCCTCGGCCTGGACTTCCTCCATCCCGCCGGCCAGGGCGAGCGCGGCCCCCGGAGATCCCTCCGCCAGCATGGCTGCAAGCGTGGCGGACGGGGCGGGCAGGCCCGCCTTTTCGCGGACGAGGCGCGCGACCTCCTCGTCCGGAAGCGGGAAGAAGAGGATCGTCTGGCACCGGGATCGGATCGTGGCAAGGAGCCGGTGAGGGATGGCCGAAACGAGGATGAGGACCGTGTCGCGCGGCGGCTCCTCGAGAGTCTTGAGGAGCGCATTCATCCCCTCCTCGTTCAGCCGCTCCGCCTCGTCGAAGATCATGGCGCGGCGGGCGAGGGACGTGAAGCCGAGTTCCCGGATGACCTCCCGGACCTGCTCGATCAGGATCTCCCGCTTGCCTTCGGGGCGCGTCACGAGGAGCGGCGCGGCCCCCAGTGCGCGGGCGAAATCCAGGGCCGCCAGTTTCTTGCCGACCCCGTCCGGGCCGGCGAAGAGATAGGCGTGCGCGACGCGGCCGCTCCGGATGATCCCGCGGAGCCGGTCGAGAGAGGGGCGGTTCCCCGCGAGGGCCTCAAAGGGCACGGTCCACCGCCTTCCGGAGATCGCGGAAGACCTCCTCCACGGGCCGCGCGGCGTCGATCACGCGGAAGCGACGCCGTTCGCGCCGGGCGATGGAGAGGAAGCCCTGCCGCACGCGCTTCTGGTAGACGAGCCCCTTGCGCTCCACGCGATCGCCGGGACCCGATCTCCGGGCGCGCGCGGTCGCGGGGGGGAGATCGAGGAGCGCCACGACGTCGGGGCGCTCGAAGCGCGCCACCTTCTCGGCGATGTGGAGGACGCCCGGGATGCCCACGCCTCCCGCCGCCCCCTGGTAGGCCGCCGTCGAGTAGTAGTAGCGGTCGCACACGACGTCCATCCCGCGCCGGAGCGCCGGACGGATCACCTGCTCCACGAGCTGCGCGCGGCTGGCCATGAAGAGGAAAAACTCCGTGAGGGGGACCATCTCGGAATGGTCCGCGTTGAGGAGGAGGCCGCGCACCCTTTCGCCGATCCGCGTCCCGCCCGGCTCGCGTGTGCGGAGCACGCGGCGGCCCCGGAGGGCGAGGTCTTCGGCGAGCCTCGCGGCGAGAGTGGATTTTCCGGATCCGTCGATGCCCTCCACCACGATGAACCGCCCGCGCATGGGCCTATCTTACGGTAATGGGAGGTGTTTGCAACCTCTCGATCGGGGGCGGGCCGGGCGGCCCTTGAGGTCTCGTCGATGACTCAAATGGGGCCGCTGAACCAAGTTTCCCCTTGATGGGAAGTTTGGGGTTTCGACAGCTTCTCTGCGGAATGCGCTTGATGAGACTGCAGGGCGCGCCTAGAATCCATCCTCAATGACCACGATCCTCGCGGTGCGGCAGGGCGGCGCCGTGGCCCTCGGGGGCGACGGGCAGGTGACCCACGGGGCCACGGTCGTCAAGCACGATGCCCTCAAGATCCGCCGGCTCCACGAGGGGAAGGTGCTCGCCGGCTTCGCCGGGGGCACGGCGGACGCCATGGCCCTCCTGGACAAGTTCGAGGGCATGCTGAAGAAATCGCAGGGGAACGCGGCCAAGGCCGCGGTCGAGCTCGCGCGCGAGTGGCGCACCGACAAGGTGCTGCGGCGCCTGGAATCGCTCTTGATCGTGGCGGATCGGGAGCGCACGCTCCTGGTTTCCGGGCAGGGCGATGTCATCGAGTCCGACGACGGCGTGGCGGGGATCGGCTCGGGCGGCCCCATGGCCGTGGCCGCCGCGCGGGCGCTCGTGAAGCACTCCGGCCTCAAGCCCGGCGAGATCGTGCGCGAGGCGCTCGGGATTGCGGCGGCGCTCTGCATCTACACCAACGACCGCATCCACATCGAGGAGCTCTGAGCGCGCCGTCGATGGCGGAGTACGCCGACCTCAACCGCGGGCTCTGGGATCGGCCCGACCCGCTCCGCGAGCAGAGATCGCGCTTCGGCCGCAGATTCACGGGGGAGGGCAAGGACGTCCTCGAGGTCGGCTGCGCGGCGGGGGAGGCCGGGCCGTTCCTGGCGCCCGGGAACCGGCTCGTGGGGCTGGATGTCGTGGAGGACTACCTGCGCCGGATCGGTCCCGGCTACCGCGGCCGGGTGGCGGGGAACGCGGCCCTCCTGCCTTTCGGCGACCGCCGGTTCGATGTGGTGTTCGCCGCGGAGTTCATCGAGCACCTTGCCGAGGCCGACGGTCGGAGCTTCCTCCGCGAGGCGCGCCGCGTGCTCCGGCCCGGCGGCCTGGTCCTCCTCACCACGCCCAACCCCGCGTACTGGCGCACCCGGCTTTTCCGGATCCGGATCTCAGGCGGGCCGCATCTCCGGGTCTACACACCTCGGGATCTCGAAGCCCTCCTCCGGGAGGCGGGTCTTGAACCCTCCGGCCGCCGCGGCCTCGGGCGCATGGCCTTCCTGCTTGGCACGCGGTTCCCTCTCACCTTCTACGGAGACTACGGGCTCGTCGCGCACCGCCGTTGACAGCCCTGCGCGTTCTGGTAGAGTGCGCGATCATGCTCGACCCGCGCCTCCTCACGCCGCGGAAGGTCGTGGAGGAACTGGACAAATACATCGTGGGCCAGGGCGAGGCCAAGCGGGCCGTGGCCGTGGCGCTCCGGAACCGCTGGCGCCGGCAGCAACTCCCCGCCGACCTTCGCAACGACTTCATTCCGAAGAACATCATGCTCATCGGCCCCACCGGCGTGGGGAAGACGGAGATCGCCCGTCGCATGGCGCAACTCGTCTCGGCCCCCTTCGTGAAGGTGGAGGCGACACGGTACACCGAGGTGGGGTACGTGGGACGCGACGTGGAATCGATCGTCCGCGACCTCGTGGAGGTCTCCGTCAGCCTGATCAGGGCCGAGGAGCTCAGCCGGGTGCAGAAGCGCGCCGAGGAGCTGGCCGAGGAGCGGCTCCTGGATATCCTGCTGCCGCGGCCTCCCGAAAGTTCGGCGACCGCGGAGCCTGGAACCGCCGAGCAGGCCGCCCGGTCCCGCGAGAAGATGCAGGAGAAGCTCCGCTCCGGGGCCCTGGACTCCCGCGAGGTCGAGATCCAGGTGGAGGAGCGCCAGAATCCCTTCATGCAGGTCTTCTCCCCGGGCGGGATGGAGGAGGTGGGCCTCGACGTCCCGGGGGCGCTCGGCAACATCTTTCCGTCGAAGCACATCACGCGGCGCGTCCACGTTACCGAGGCGCGGAGGGTGCTCACCCAGCAGGAGGCGGAGAAGCTGATCGACCGGGACCGCGTCACCAAGGAGGGGATGCGCCGCGCGCAGGAGTCGGGCATCATCTTCATCGACGAGATCGACAAGGTCGTCGGCGCCGACCGGTCGCAGGGCCCGGACGTCTCGCGGCAGGGCGTGCAGCGGGACCTCCTCCCGATCGTCGAGGGCGCCACCGTGAACACGCGCTACGGCGTCGTGAAGACGGACCACGTGCTGTTCATCGCGGCCGGCGCCTTCAGCTTCGCGAAACCCACGGATCTCATCCCCGAACTCCAGGGCCGCTTCCCGCTGAGGGCCGAGCTCAAGAGCCTGGGCCGGGAGGACTTCGTCCGCATCCTCACGGAGCCGCGCAACGCCCTCCTCAAGCAGTACAAGGCGCTCCTCGAGACCGAAGGGATCGAGGTCGATTTCCGGCCGGACGCCGTGGAGGAGATCGCCGCGATCGCCGCGCAGATCAACTCCAGCCTGCAGGACATCGGCGCCCGCCGCCTCCACACCGTAGTGGAGCGCGTCCTGGAGGAAGTTTCCTTCGCCGCCCCGGACCTCGCGCCCGCACGCGTCTGCATCGACGCGAAGTACGTCCGGGACCGTCTCAAGGACATCCTGATGGACGAGGACCTCAAGAAGTACATCCTCTGAGCAGACCCGCCACGAGTCAGCGAACGGCGGGGGTGGGGGCGTCCTGCGCAGGGGACAACTCCGGAAGGCTTGCCGGCAGGTCCAAGCCCCATTCCACGCGGCGGTTGGCGAGGCAGATGGCGAAGCCCGTGAGGAGCATGAAGCACTCCATGGTCCGGATCGCGGTGAAGCTGGTCGCTGCGAAGGCATGGATCGTCATCGCCACGAGGGCGATGAGGTAGCCCGCGGCGTAGCCCCTGGCGAACCCGGAGGGGGGGAGCGCGGCATAGCTGGCGTTGGCTCGGAGGAGCAGACGCAGCAGGATCCAGGCGAACAGCAGGACTCCCACAAGGCCCGTGTCGCTGAGGATGCGGACATACTCGCTGTCCACGTCACCCAGGCGGACCGAGCCCAGCCCGAACCCCAGGAGGGGGCTGCTGTCGAAGACCTTCCGGAAGACGTCATCCCAGGCCAGGATGCGGGAGATCCACGAGCTGGGACCGGGGCCTCCGGTGGCGAGGGGAGTCATCGTGGCCATCCGCTCCTGGACCGCCTCCGGCGCCAGCAGGGGGAAGAGGACCGACACGAGGAGCACGATGAGGAGCAGGCGCCGGTTCTTGATCAACCCGAAAATCGCGACCGCCAGGAACAGGGCTCCATACGAGGTGCGCGAGTAGGTGAAGAGCAGGGCGGTTCCGATCACCAGGATGGCCACGCTGGCGGAGGCGCGCGCGGGGATGTTCGTGGAGTGGAGGAAGAGGCCGACGGCGACCGCCACGTGAAGCGTCAGGTAGCCTCCGAAGATGTTGGCCGTCTCCCCCTCTGGACCGTGGAGGCGGGCGGAACCATCA
Organism: Planctomycetota bacterium; assembly: GCA_023261405.1. Classification (GTDB taxonomy): domain Bacteria; phylum Planctomycetota; class MHYJ01; order MHYJ01; family JACPRB01; genus JACQFK01. The sequence goes on along the minus strand of JAHFOZ010000160.1, from coordinate 3,026 downwards.
TCGGCGGCGCGGCCCGCTCCCAGGAGCGCCGCCATCATCGCGATCATGATGGAGAACGTCACGAGGGCCCGGAATTCGCCCTCGGTCCGGACATTGTTGATGATGAGCAGGAAGATGGCGAAGTACTCCACGTGCTTGGCCAGCGTCAGGAAGGCCCGCTCCGACGGGGTCGTGTCGGCGGCCAATCCCACCAGGGTGGCCATCATGATCGCCGCGAAGTAGGCCAGGAGGGGCCCCTTGATCTGGAGCGGCGCCAGCGTCTCGCGGGCGTAGGAGGCTCGCGTCATCCAGGCCAGGAGAAGGGCGGGGACCACGAAGTCCTCGAGTCGCAGGTCGTGCAGCCCCACCAGGGAGATCTCCGGCGAAAGTCCGATGCACGCGATCAGGAAGGCGAGCCCGAGGATCACGTCCATGAACGTCAGGAGATAGACCACCCCGGCGAGGGCCGCGGCGATCTGGTAGAAGATCACCTCCCCCTCGGCGCCCGTGTTGAACGACCAGGCCAGGTAGGCGATGAAGCCGATCGTCGCCACGAGCGAGACGATCTTCTGCAGCGTGGCGGTGGATGAGGTAAGCTCTTTCAGGCCCTCGTGATGCATCAGACTCTCCCAATTATATCGGACTTTGGAGCGTCCTGCGCGCACGCGATTCCCGGAAGAGCGCTCCCCCCCGTGCCGATAATATAGGGAGGAGGGGGGACCCGTTGAATCGCCTGCCGGCATGGCTTCGCTTCGTCACGCCGCTCCAGTGGACCGGCACCGTCGCGCTCCTGATCGCGATGCTCCTTCCCTGGGAGGCCCTCCTCGATGCGGCGGCCGCCCGCTTCAACACGGTCCGTGATTTCCACGATCACTACGCGGGCGGGGTGGTCTGGCTCCGCCTGGCCCTGGCCGCGAACGGCCTCCTGGCCCTCGCCTGGCCCCGCCTGCGCCGTGCGCTCCTCGAGCCCTGGCCCCCGCCCGGCGGACCGCGCCCACACGACCGCGCCGACCTCGCGATCGGGGCGGGCCTCTTCCTCCTCGCCCTGGGCGTGCGGCTCGTGGGGATCACCCGCAGCCTCCAGCACGACGAGTGGTACACGGCCGTGGAGTGGATCCGCCACGGTCCCCTGGTGATCGCCACACGGTACACCGGACTCACGAACCACGTGCTCTACAGCCTCCTGGCCTGGGGCGGGGTCAAGCTGTGCGGCCTCAACGAGGTCGGGCTGCGCCTCCCGGCGCTGCTTTTCGGATCGGCCGCGCCGGTCGCCCTCTATGGCGCCCTCAGAGGGTCCATGGACCGGCGGGCTGCGCTCCTCGGCGGCCTGGTCCTGGCCCTCTCCTCCCTGGCCGTGAGCTACGGCCAGGAGGCGCGCTCCTACTCCATGGCCCTCTTCGGGGTGTCCGCCCTCTTCTGGGTGTACCGCGAACTCCGCGTCAGGCCCTCGGCATCGGCGTTCCGATGGGCGGTGGCCGTCTCCGTCTTCCTGGTCTATGCGCGACTCTACAACGTGGCGGTGCTCTGCGGCTTCCTGGCGGCGGCCGTGACGACGGGTTTCCTCGGGGCCCGGGAGGAACGCCCCCTCGTGCGTCGCGCCGCCCTGGCCTTCGGGGCGGCCGGATTCCTCTCGCTCCTCCTCTACAGCCCGAACCTGGCCACCGTCCTTGCGGTGCAAGGGGGCGCGCGGCACGAAGGCGGGGAGCCGGGGGAGGCGTACGCGCATCCCTTCGTGCTGGTTCCCGGGGACTTTTCGGTGGCGTACCTGCCGTCCTGGGTCATGAGCGCCGCCTGGGCCCTTACGGCCCTCGGCCTCGTGCCCCTCTGGCTTCGCGACCGCGATTGGGGTCTCATCCTCGCCGGGGTCGGCGCCTTCACGCTCTGGAGCGCGGGTCTCGATGTCAACAACTCCCGGTTCTACATCCAGCTCCTCCCGCCGATCGCGATGGCACAGGCCGCAGGGATATCCTGGCTGGGCGGGCGCGGGCGGGCGGGTGGGATCGCCGCGTGGACGCTCGTGGCCGGGCTCGCCCTGGCCCACGCCTGCTCCCTCGGCGTCTACCACTCCCGGGGAAAGCTCGACTTCAAGGGCGCGGCCGAATTCCTTTCCGCCCAGCCGGGCACCGACCGGGTCGGACTGGCGCACGACTCCAAGACCGTGGCGTTCTACATCCGCGATCCGCAGCGCTGCATCCCCGTGGGCGCGAAGTCCGTGGACCGCGAAGCCCCAGGCTGGATCGTCGTGCATACGGTCACGCTGGGCGGAGAGGGCGCCTTCGCGGCGCGCGTCTATGCCGGTTACGAGCAGGCCTGGGTCCGGCCCGCCGTCTGGGGCTACAGCCTTACGGTCTGGCGCCGGAAATCCACGCCATGAAACGGAGCGGACCGTGAAGATCCTGGTGACGGGCGGCGCGGGATTCATCGGCTCCGCGGTCGCGCGCGCCCTCCGGGCCGCGGGCCACGGGGTCGTCCGGCTGGACCTCCTCGATCCGCAGGTCCACGGCCGGGGGAGCTCCGTCCCTCCGGTCCCCGGGGCGCGTCTCCGCCAGGGCGATGTCCGGGACCGCGCGGTGATGAAGTCGTGCGTCCGCGGGGCGGACGCGGTGGTCCACCTGGCCGCCGCGGTGGGGGTGGGGCAGTCGCAGTACGAGATCCGGCGCTATGCCGACGTCAATGTGGGAGGCACCGCCTGCCTGCTCGACGTGCTGGCCAACGAGCGCCACACCGTGAAGCAGGTCGTGATCGCCGGCTCCAACACGAGCTACGGAGAAGGCGCCGCGCGGTGCCGGCGCTGCGGGCGGGTGAGGCCCCGCGTACGGACGGCCACGTCGGTCACCCGCTCACGGTGGGAACCGGCCTGTCCGGGCTGCGGCGGCAGGATCTCCTCCGTGCCGACGCGGGAGGACGACGGGTCGGCGCCGGCGTCGATCTACGCCGTCACGAAGTCGGCCCAGGAATCGCTCGCCGCCGCCTTCGGCTCCCTCTACCGGACTCCCGTCACGATCCTGCGCTTCTTCAACGTGTACGGCCCCGGACAGTCGCTCTCG
>JAHFOZ010000584.1 GCA_023261405.1 Planctomycetota bacterium | reverse complement strand
TCCCTATGACAAAGTAAACCGTTTACTTCGTCCTATTTAATATATGATAAAGTAAAGGGTTTACTTTATCAGGGTACTGGGTTCATCAGGCGGCGGGCGGCGGCGAGGAGGGAGTCGGGCTTGAAGGGCTTGCGGACGAACTCCACGCCCGTGCGTACCGGCATCACGAGGTCCGTGACGATGAGGTCCACGTCGTCGAGCGCCAGCTTGCCCATCGCCTCGCGGCCGTTCCCGGCGGAGACCACCTCGGCCTCCAGGGGGGCGAGCGCCTTCCGGATCGATTCGAGGACCGTCCCCTCATCCTCCACCACCAGCACCTTGGTCACGACGCAATGATAGACCATGGGCGCCGGGGGGCAAGGGGGAAAGCGCCGCGGACGCTACAGCCCTTCCTCGAAGATGCGGAGCAGGACCGCGGGGCCGGCGAGGACCGGGAGGCGCGAGATCTCGCCGATGGCGCGGCGGAGGGCCGACTCGAGGCAGCGGTGAGCCAGGATCTTCACGTTCCCGCAATCCGGCCGGCCCTCGACGAGGGTCGCCGAGGCGTGGGAGATCGAAACGCCGTGGTTGCCCAGCGCCGTCGCGATGAGGCCGATCACGCCGGGCACGTCGCGGATGGGGAAGCGCAGGTAGTACTTGGACTCGAGGTCGGCCGCGAGCGGCTTGTCCACCGCCTCGGGGAGGTGCCAGGAGGGCTCGTGCCCGTGGCCGTTCCGGGAGATCTCGATGATGTCGGAGAGCACGGCGCTGGCGGTCGGGAGGGAGCCGGCCCCCTTGCCCGTGAAGATCATCTCGTCCACCGCGTCGCCGCGGAGGAGGACGCTGTTGAACTCGTGGCGCACGTGCGCGAGGGGGTGGACCACGGGGAGCAGCGCCGGGTGCACCCGGAGCTCCAGCTCGCCGCCCAGGTCCCGGCCGATCGCGAGGTGCTTGATCACGTAGCCCAGCTCCGCGGCGGCGCGGATGTCCTCGGCCTCGACCTGGCGTATCCCCTCCACGAGGAACTCCGCGTGGTCGAGCTTCGCGCCGAAGGCGAGCTCCGCCAGGATCTGCAGCTTCTGGGCCGCGTCCCGGCCGTCCACGTCCAGCGACGGGTCCGCCTCCGCGAAGCCCAGCCGCTGGGCCTCCGCAAGCGCCGCGGCGAAGGAGCACTTCTCCTCGGACATCTTCGTCAGGATGAGGTTGCACGTGCCGTTCACGATCCCCACGAGCGCCGAGATCCGGTTGCCCACGAGCCCCGCGGCGATCGCGCGAAGGATGGGGATTCCCCCGCACACGGAGGCCTCGAAGCCGATCCGCACGCGGCGCTCGGCCGCGCGCCGGAAGAGGTCGCCCCCCGAGGCGGCCAGGAGCGCCTTGTTCGCCGTGACGACGTTCTTGCGGCCCTCGATCGCGCGCGTCACGAACGTGCGCGCCGGCTCGATCCCGCCGATGAGCTCGACCACGATGTCGATCTCCGGGTCCTCGAGGACCGCCGCCGGGTCGGTGGTGACGAGCGCGCGGTCGACGGGGCGGGGTTTCGCCGGGTCGCGGACCAGCACGCGGCGGACCTCGAGCTCCACGCCCGTGCGGTCGGCCACCACGCCGCGGTTGCGGCGGACGAGCTCCACCAGGCCGCCGCCCACCGTGCCGCAGCCCAGGAGCCCGATGCGGACCCGCTTCATGCCACGGCCGCCGCGACGCGGACTTTCCCGAGCGCCTGCTCGAGGTCGCGGATGAGGTCGCGGGAATCCTCGAGGCCTACGGAGAGCCGGATGAGCCCGTCGGAGATGCCCACCTTGCGGCGCACCTCGGGTTCCACGGACGCATGGGTCATCGTCGGCGGGTGGCAGAGGAGCGACTTCACCCCCCCCAGGCTCTCGGCGAGGGTCCAGAGCTCCACGTTGGAAGTGAAGCGCTTGGCCTCCTCGGCGTCGGTCCTGAGCTCGAAGGAGACCATGGCGCCGAAATCCTTCATCTGGCGCTTCGCGATCTCGTGCCCCGGGTGCTCCGGCAGGCCGGGGAAGTAGACCTTCCCGACCTTGGGGTGGGCCTTCAGGAACGCCGCGACCTCCTTCGCGTTCTGGCAGTGCCGGTCCATGCGGACGGAGAGGGTCTTGATGCCGCGCAGCGTGAGGAAGCAGTCCTGAGGCGCGGGCACGGCGCCCACGCAGTTCTGGAAGAACTTGAGCTGCTCGTGGAGCTCGGGGGAGTTGGTCACGATCGCACCGCCCAGGACATCCGAGTGGCCGTTGATGTACTTCGTGGTCGAGTGGACGATGATGTCCGTCCCGAGCTTGAGGGGGGACTGCAGGAGCGGCGAGGCGAAGGTGTTGTCCACCACCGTGAGGGCGCCCTTGCGCTTTGCGATCTTCGCCGCGCCCTCGAGGTCGGTGATCCGGAGGAGCGGGTTCGAGGGCGTCTCGAGCCAGAGGAGCCGCGTCTGCGGCGTGAAGGCCTTCTCGATGGCGTCCAGCGAGGTCGCGTCCACGAACGTGAACTTGACGCCGAACTTGTCGTAGAGCTTGGTGAAGATGCGCCACGCGCCGCCGTAGAGGTCCTGCGCGCTCACGACGTGGTCGCCGGACTTGAGGGTGTTGAGGACGTTGTTGATCGCGGCCATGCCGCTGGCGAAGGCGAGGCCGAACTTCGCGTCCTCGAGCGAGGCGATGCAGGTCTCGAGCGCGGTGCGGATGGGGTTGCCCGTGCGGGCGTAGACGTACCCCGAGTGCACGCCCGGCGCCTCCTGCCCGAAGGTGGAGGTCTGGTAGATCGGGATGGCGACGGCGCCGGTGGTCTCGTCGTTGGGCTGCCCGGCGTGGATCGCGCGGGTCGAGAACTCGTAGGTCATGGCCGCCCTCCGGTCAAAAAGGGGAGTCAGGGGATGGGCAATATATCCATATGTAGATACGTTGT
>JAHFOZ010000159.1:7214-10474 GCA_023261405.1 Planctomycetota bacterium | reverse complement strand
TCCTGGTCCTCTTCAACGTCGTGGACCAGGTCGTGCTCAACAAGGAGGAGCGGGAGCGGCCGGGCTCGCAGCTCGAGGACGTGCAGCGGATCAAGGAGCCGCTGCGCATCCAGGGAGGGTTGAACTTCCTCTGGCTGCTGGGAGTCGTGGCCGTCAACCTGGGAGTGGGGTATGCGGGCCGGGAGCACCACTGGAGCGAGGGACTTCAGAAGCTGCTCCTCATCGGGGGAATGGGGGGCATGGCGCTTCTCTCGCTCCGGACGACCGCCCGTGAGGTCCGCGCGGCCAACAAGTTCGCCTGGGGCCCGATCATCGAGGTCGCGGTGATCTTCATCGGGATCTTCGTGACCATGGTCCCCGCCCTCAAGATCCTCAGGGAAATGGGCGGCGACGGGAGGCTCAAGATCACCGAGGCGTGGCAGTTCTTCTGGATGTCGGGGATGCTGTCGAGCTTCCTCGACAACGCGCCGACGTACCTCACGTTCGCGTCGCTGGCCACCGGCGTGGTGAACGGACTCCACCCGGGCGCGAACCTCAGCGATGCGGATCTGGGCGGTCTCCTCCGCTACCCGGAGGGCGTGGCCTTCCTGACGGCGATCTCCTGCGGCTCGGTCTTCATGGGCGCGAACACGTACATCGGGAACGGGCCCAATTTCATGGTGAAGGCGATCGCCGAGGAGGGCGGCGTCAGGATGCCCGGCTTCTTCGGCTACATGCTCTGGTCGATCGGGATCCTTATCCCCCTCTTCATCGGGGTCACCCTGATCTTCTTCCGTTGAGCGGGCAGGCCTACAATTTACTGACGGCAGGTTCAGGGAGTGATAAAATAGGGTCGGTGGGAGGGACGTGGACCCGTCCCCGAGAGAAGGAGAATCGCGGTGAAAAAGGTCGAAGCCGTCATCAAGCCGTTCAAGCTCGACGAGGTGAAGAACGCCCTCAGCCAGATCGGCGTCCAGGGCCTCACCGTGACGGAAGTGCGCGGCTTCGGGCGGCAGAAGGGCCACAAGGAGCAGTACCGGGGAGCGGAGTACACGGTCGACCTCGTGCCCAAGGTCAAGGTCGAGGTCGTCGTGGGGGACGACAAGGCCGCCGGCGTCGTGGAGGCCATCACCAAGGCCGCCCGCACGGGCGAGATCGGCGACGGCAAGATCTTCGTCAGCAGCCTGGAGCAGGTCATCCGGATCCGCACGGGCGAGAAGGGCGAGTCGGCGGTCTAGCGACAGGCCTTCCGCCCTCCGTGCCATGGCCGACGCCCCCGACACCTTGAAAGACCACCTCCTGCGCAAGCGCCGGGAGATCCACGAGCTGCACCGCGGCGGGGCGCAGGGCCGCCAGATCGCCTCCGCCCTCACGGACCTGGTCGACCGCGTGATCGTCCGGGCGTTCGAGGAGGCGGCGGAACGCGTCCCGCCGGGAGATCGCGCGCGCGTCCTGCACGACGTCGCTCTCGTGGCCGTGGGCGGCTACGGGCGGGGGGACCTGGCGCCCTGCTCGGACATCGACCTCCTCTTCCTCCATGCCGGCCGCCTCCCCCAGGCGCTCCAGGAGCTCATCAGCGGGCTGGTCCGCGATCTCTGGGACGTGGGGCTCAAGCTCTCGCAGAGCGTGCGGACGCCGGCCGACGCGGTGGCCTTCGCCCGCGTCGACCTCCCGTGGCGCACCTCGCTCAGCGAGGCCAGGCTCCTCGTGGGAAGCCAGGGCGTCTTCGCGGAGCTTCAGCGGCGGTCCCACCGGCTCATCACGTCGGCCCCGCTCGGGCGCTTCATCGACAGCGTCCTCGGGGAGCGTTCCAAGGAGCACGAGGATTATTTCTCGACCGTCAACCTCCTCGAGCCCAACGTCAAGAAGAGCCCGGGCGGGCTGCGCGACGTCCATCTCCTCCGGTGGATCGCCCTCCCGCGCTACGGGACGCGGGACCCCGGGATGCTGCGGGTGGGCGGAGTCCTCTCGGGTGAGGACGCCCGGATCCTCGGCGACGCCTCCGAGTTCCTCTCGCGGATACGGAACGAGCTTCATTTCTCTGCCGGCGCCGCCCAGGACGTGCTGCGCCGCGACGAGCAGGTGCGCGTGGCGAAGTGGCTGGGATACGAGAACCAGGGGCCGCTGCTGGCGGTCGAGCGCTTCATGCAGCAGTACTACCGCCACACGACCGCGCTCAACGACCTCGTTCTCCGGTTCGCGGCCGGCGCCCGCCCGGGGTCCCTCGCGCGGCGCCTCATGGGGCGCTTCCTCACGCGCCGGCTGGAGGGGCCCTACGTCGCCGGGCCGGACCTGATCTCCCTCGACCCCGCCGCCGGGGACGATATCCTCGGCCGGGCGGAGGTCCTGCTGCGGCTCTTCGACCTGTCGCGCCGCCGCTCGCTGCCGGTGGCGCATGAGACGCTGGAGCGGATCCGCCCCTGGGTCCCGCGCTGCTCGGTCACGCCCGGGGCGCGGCGGCTCTTCCTGGAGATGATGGCGGATCCCGCGGGGCTCGGGCTCCTGGTCCGGGACCTGCACCGCGTGGGGCTGCTGGGGCGCTTCATCCCGGCCTTCGAGCACGCGCGCTGCCTCATGCAGTGGAACCAGTACCACAAGTACACGGTCGACGAGCACTCGATCCGCGCCCTGGAGGCCGCCACGTGGCGCATCCGGGACGAAGGACCCGTGGGCCAGGCGTACCGCGAGACGAAGCGCAAGGACGTCCTCCACCTCGCGGTCCTCCTGCACGACATCGGGAAGGGCTACGAGGAGGACCACAGCGAGGTGGGGAAGCGGATCGCCGAGACCCTGGCCACGGAGGTGGGTCTCGGGGAGCACGAGCGGGCGCAGCTGGTCTTCCTCGTCCACAAGCACCTGGCCATGGCCCACACCGCGCAACGGCGCGACATCTCCGACATGGCCACGATCGTCCAGTTCGTCCGGATGGTGGGCACGGTCGAGACGCTCAGGATGCTCTACATCCTCACGCTGGCCGACACCGAGGCGGTGGCGCCGGGCAGCCTCACGGACTGGAAGGAGTCGCTCCTGACCGAGCTCTACATGCGCTCGATGGAGGAACTCACGGGCCAGTCCCCGGTGGCCGACGCGGCGGAGAAGGCGGCCGCGCTGCGGAAGGGCCTTGAGGAGAAGATGGCGTCGCGCTTCCCCGCCGAGTGGCTGAAGGGCCAGCTCGACGGGCTTCCGCTCCCCTACCTGCAGACCACCGCGCCTGAGGTCGTGGAGGCCCACCTCCGAGTGCTGCAGGGCTTCGATCCGAAGGGCGTGCGCGCGGCCATCCA
>JAHFOZ010000159.1:0-7204 GCA_023261405.1 Planctomycetota bacterium | reverse complement strand
TCGCTACGCGCCACACGGATCCGCGGGGGGCCGCCGCCACCCGCTCCGGCGTCCCCGCCCAGGTGGAGGTGGACAACGCCACCTCCGACCGCTTCACGATCCTCGAGGTCTTCGCCGACGACCGCCTCGGGCTCCTCTACGACATCACCCGCACGCTCTTCGAGCTGGGCCTCTCGATCTCCTCCGCCAAGATCTCCACCCGCCTGGACCAGATCGTGGACGTCTTCTACCTTACCGACCGCTCCTCGGGAGGCAAGGTCACGGACCCGCCCCGCCTCGAGGAGGTCCGCCGCCGCGTCCTCCAGGCGATCGCCGCGCAGCCATAAAACAGTCTGTCCCTTTTAGGGCTGGCCATAAAAGGGAAAGACTGTCTTATGGCGGCTCGATGCAACTACTTGGGCTTGCCGAACTTGGCGGGGTCGATCCCCTTCTGGGTGATGTACTCGGCGAAGGGGTCGTAGCCGGTCTGGATGTCGTTGGGGTGCACCTGCATGTGCTTGTAGCGCGCGTAGGACTCCGCGCCCATCGTCAGCTGGAGCTGCTGGTGGGCCTTCTGCTTCACGTTCTCCGCCCCCGCGAAGTAGGTTGTGTCCGTCCCAGGAATCTTCTCCGTGAGCAGCTTGGCGAAGAGCTGCTGCATCGCGGGCGCGTCCCCCTTGAGCATCACCTCGATCAGCTCGTCGGTCACGCAGGTCCCGTCCGCCCTCGGGGTGCTGATGATCGTGAAGATGTCCTTCTTGGCGACGTTCGCGATGTCGGCCACCTTGGCCTGCACCGCCGGGTCGAGGGCCAGTTCCTTCGCCATGTCGTGGAGCGGCATCTTCCGGTCCCCCAGGCCCCCGCCGCCCTTGGCCTTCACTTTCTCCTCGACCTTGTCCTCCACCTTCTGGGCGATCGCCTCGTCCACGATCTTCCGGATGTCCTCCTCGGTCACCAGCGTGGGCAGCGCCCCGGGCTTACCCGCGGCGTCCGCCGCAGCGGCCAGCGGGCGCGCCTCGGCCTTCCGGTCCACCCGGGCGATCTCCTCCCGCAGCTCCTGGAGCGCCTTGTGGGCCGGTCCGGCGTCCTTCTGCCGCGCCTCCATCTTCTCCACCTTGGCGCGCACGGCGTCCAGTTCCTCGCGGGTCTCGCGCAGGGAACGCGACTGGACCACCGCCGCCACCGCCAGCGCGACCGAGAGCATCCCCAGAACACCCGCCGTCCACCGAGCCATAGTCACCTCCATTGGAGTCTACCGCCCCGCCTGCCGGAGGGTTTCAGCACTATCCGCGCGCGCGAAAAACCCCCGGATATGGGCTACAATATCCTTCGAGAGGCGAAGAAAAGGAGGCGGTCCTTGAAGGTGATCAACGCCGTCATCAAGCCCTTCAAGCTGGACGAGGTCACCAACGCCCTCAGCAAGGTCGGCGTGGAAGGCCTCACCGTCACGGAGGTCCGTGGCTTCGGCCGCCAGAAGGGACACAAGCAGAGCTACCGCGGGACGGAGTACGCGATCGACTTCGTCCCCAAGCTGCTCCTCGAGATCGTGGTGGCTGACCACCTCGTGGAGGATGTCATGGGGGCCGTGCTCCGCGCCGCGCGCACCGGCGAGATCGGCGACGGCAAGGTCTTCGTCTCCAGCCTCGACGAGGTCGTGCGGATCCGCACCGGCGAGAAGGGCCACTCGGCTGTCTAGACGTTGAAAAATCCTGCCTTGTCGATAGGATAGGGAGCCTATGGACCGCATCCCCATGACCCCGCGCGGGTACGATCAGGCCAGGAAGCGCCTGGATCACATGAAGAACGTAGAGATGCCCCGCGTCCAGAAGGCCCTCGGCGACGCCCGCGAGATGGGCGACCTCTCGGAGAACGCCGAGTTCGACGCCGCCCGCAACGAGATGTGGAACCTCGACACCCAGATCGCCGAGCTGGAGTCCAAGCTCGCCCTCGCCGACGTGATCGACCCCTCCAAGGTCGACACGGGCATGGTGGCCATCGGCGCCAAGGTCAAGGTCGAGGATCTGGACGCGCGCCGGAAGGACGAGTTCCTCCTGGTGGGGGAGGGGGAGGTCCGCGACGATATAGATACCGTCTCGGTCACCTCGCCGCTCGGCCTGGCGCTCATCGGCAAGAAGTCCGGCGACGTCACCGAGGTCTTGGCCCCGCGTGGCAAGATCCGCTACAAGGTCCTCTCGTTCTCCTATGGCTCCTAAGGGCTACGCCCCTCACTCGAAGGCGGGCTTGGACGCCCGGCTCCCCCGGATCGAGACCTGGGAGAGCCAGTTCCCCAGGACCACCATCACCATCGTCGATCCGGAGTACAACGCCATCTGCCCGAAGACCGGGCTCCCCGACTTCGGCACCCTCACCGTGCAGTACGAGCCCGACCGGCGCTGCCTCGAGCTCAAGTCCTTCAAGCTCTACATGACCGCGTACCGGACCGTGGGCATCTTCTACGAGAACGCGGTGAACCGCATCCTCCGCGACCTGGCGGCCGCCTGCAGGCCCGCCTGGATGACGGTGACCGGCGAGTTCAACGCGCGGGGCGGCATCCGCACCCGCGTCGAAGTGCGCTACGACCGGAAGTAGGGCACCGCAGGGTTGCGCCGCGGCTGCAACCGGACGTATCATGCCGGCCCTGTGATCCGTTCCGTCATCGTGTGGATGAGCCTGCTCATGGCCTGCACTTCACCGGCCGTGCCCCCCGCCGACGAGCCGGGCCTCGCGGTCTGGCGGGGGAGGTCCGTCCAGGCCGTGACGTCGGCCTCGTACGACGCGGACCCCTTCGATCGCGCCGTGCTCTCGTGGAACGCCGGCGGCCCGGTGACCGCCGAGATCGGGATCGCGGGGCAATGGTACGTCCTCTGCACCCCGGAGGGCGGCGTCAAGGGCGATTCGGTCGATGTCGACACCCTGGTCCTCAAGGAGCCCGTCCGCTCGTTCCGGTTCCGTGTCACTCCCGCGCCGGGGACCGAGGTGACGCTGGCGGCGGTCACGACCTGGAAGCACGGCGTCCCGGCGCCCTGCTCGGAGGCGCGGTCGGAGGCTTGGGGACGGGTGCTCGACGTGCCCCCGCGCTCGCAGGGCGTCGAGAAGAAGGACCCGGGCGAGATCTGCAGCCCGACGTCCGTGTCGATGGTCCTCGAGTATCACGGGGTGAAGAGGACCACCGCCGAGGTCTGCGAGGGGGTCTACGACCGGGCGCAGAAGATGTACGGCAACTGGCCGCTTAACACCGCCTACGCCCATCGCGCGGGCGGTCTCGAGTCCATGGTCGTCCGCGCCCGCGGCATGGATCTTCTCGAGCGCGAAATCGCCGCCGGCCGTCCCGTGGTGCTTTCCCATGTGTGGAAGAAGGGCGACCTGGACGGGGCGCCCATCCCTTCGTCCAACGGCCACCTGATCGTGGTGGTCGGCTTCACGGAGTCCGGCGACGTGGTGGTGAACGACCCCGCGGCGAAGCCCGGCGAGGTGCGCCGCATTTACAAGCGCCGCCAGCTCCACGCCACCTGGCAGGAGCGCGGATCGGGCATCGTCTACCTGATGCGCCCATCCCCCCGTTGATGGGTCCGCCAGGAATTTCCCCATGGACTATTTTCCATTGAGCCATTGTCGGTTACCCCCTGCTCCCCCCGCGGGGGCTGGGGGGGATCACCACAATCGTCAATGATCCGATCGTCAATGGGGCAATTCATGGGTTCGCTTATGGGTCATTGACCCCTGGAAGTCGGATCGCTACGATGAAAGTCTTGGGAGGGGATCTGATGATGGCCACCGAGATCGACTTCTCGCGCTTCACCCTTCGAAAAGACGTGCCGGCGCACCGCCAGGTGGCGGCCTACCTCAAGGCGCTCATCGCCCTGGGCTGGCTCTCCCCGGGGAACCTGGTCCCGGGTGCCTCCGCGCTCGCCTACCGCCTCAAGGTCCGCCCCCAGGAGGCCCGCCTCGCGCTCGATGAACTTGAGTCCCGCGGCTTCCTCGCGGCCGACGGCGACCGCTGGCGCGTGGTCGACGATCACGCCGCCACGGGCGACCAGCGCGCCGCCGGGGAGGTCTGCGACCGCATGTGGGACCTCATCCTTGAAGGCCGGCGCGTCGGCCTTTCTTCCATCGAGATGGAGCGGATGTTCCGTTCGCTCCTCGGGCGCTGATCTCCCCGTCACAGCCGCCCCGCCGGGACTGTCTACATTCAGGCTGTTCGCGCAGGTCTGTGCACGTGTCCATGAGGTATCCTCTTCCCGTATGGACGCACCCCGATGACCGCCTTATCTTCGCGCGAGTTCGCCGAGTTCAACCGGCTCCTGGCCACGGCCGTGGAGCGCTCGGTCCCCGTGGAATCGGTCCTCGACCTCTTCGCGGGCCAGGTGCGCTCGCGGAAGGGGCGTGAGGGTCTCGAGGCGGCCGCCCGAGCGCTTCGCGACGGCACCCCGCTCCCTGGCGCACTAGCGAAAGTCTTCGATCCAGAGTACTGCGCCCTTGTCCGCGCGGGCCACGAGAGCGGCCGGCTCCCGGAGGCGCTCCGCTGCGCGGCCTCCTACCATGCCCTCCGCGCCCGCATCGCCGGGAAGTTCCTGCGCTTCGGGCTCTACGTCAGCATCGGCCTCCTCTTCTGCGTGGCCGTCTTCGGGCTGGGGATCTACCTCAGCAAGGTGGCCTCGGACATCTCGGTCGAGGGGCACCGCTCGTTCTGGGACGTGTGGCGGGAAGAGAACCCCTTGGTCTGGCTCTCCGAGAACCATTGGATCGTGTTTGGAGGCGCGTGCGGCCTGCTTATCCTGGGCATGGTCGGCGCCCTGGCCGCGCTGGCCGTGAGCTCCCGCTGGCGCGCGGGCGAGTGGATCCCCGTCTGGGGGCGGCTCCTCAAGTCGCGCGACCTCACGCTCCTCTGCACCGCCATGGCCATGAAGTCCCAGGGGGGCCGGCCCCTCCCGGAGGCCTTGGAAGGGAGCGCCCTCGCGCTCGGGAACCGCTACGCCCGCCGTTGCGTGCGTGAGGTCCGCCAGCGGGCGCTCGACGGCGAGAGCCTCTCGACCGCCCTCTTCTACCAGAAGTTCTTCCCGCGGACGCTCGCCTGGGCGGTCGCCATGGGAGAAGAGAGAGGGGAGGTCTCGGAGATCTTCGGGACCTTCTCGCGACTCTACGCCTCCGAGCTGGAACGGGACTTCGAGGTGCTCTTCCTCGTCCTTACGCCGGTGGGGCTCCTGATGCTCGGCAACGCCGCGTTCTGCGTCGCCTTGGGGGTGCTCGCGCCCTTCATCACCATCATCAAGTTTGCGGGTCAGTTCTGGTAGGGTGAATTCGGTGCTCGAATCACTGGTCCCGATCGCCATCGTCCTCTTCGGATGGAACTTCCTCTTTGTGACCGCCTTCGTGGTGATCTACTTCGGGATCACCCGGCGTCGCGCCAAGGTCTATCTCCTGGTCGAGCACCTCGCCGAGCTGGCGGGAAGGGGGATGCCCCTCCAGACGGGGCTGCGCATGGTGGCCTTGGACCTCGGGGGCATCATGGGCACGCGGCTCCGGCGGGCGGCGCGTCTTCTGGAAGAGGGATCGAGCCTGGCGGCGGCCTTCGAGGCTTCGCCGCGCGGCTTCCCGCCGCTCCTCCGCAGCATGATCGCCCTGGGGGAGCGCAGCGGCAATCTCGCCGCTTTCCTCTCCGAGATGCGCCGCTCCTACCGCCGCATCGTCGAGACGCCCCATCAGGCCGCCTATTTCTTCCTCTATCCGGTGTTGCTCACCGCCTTCATCAACATCCAGACCTTGTTCCTCGGCACCGCGTTGATCCCCAAGTTCCAGGTCATCATGGAACAGCTCAGGATCTCCGCCCCGATCCTGGACGCCTGGCCCTGGATCGTCACGGCCAACCAGGTCCTGCTCATCAGTTGTGTCGCGCTCACGCTCCTCCTTTTCACGGGGGGCATCTCGCCCCAGTTCAGCGTCCTCCCGTTCCGGTGGATCAAGCGCCTCCTCGATTCGGTCATCGTGCGCCTGCCGCTCATGGGCGGCGTGGTGCGCGACGGCTCGCTCCACTCCTTCGCGCTCGCGACCGGCCTCCTCCTCCGCGCCGGCGCCGGGCTTCACGAGGCCGTGCGCGCCGCCGCGGAGGCCGAGCCCAACGGCGTCCTCCGTAAGCTCTACCTGAAGCTCGCCGCCCACCTCGCCGAGGGCGGCTCGATCGCCTCGTTCCCCGGCCGCCGCGCCCTGCTCCCGGAGGACTTCCTCTGGTTCGTCGAGACGGGCGGGGCCTCCGGCGGGCTTCCCGAGCAACTCCTTCATGCCTCGGCCCACTACGACACGCGGGTGCGCTTCGGAGCCCAGGTGGCCCAGCACGCCCTGGTGCCCCTCTTCGTCCTCGTGAACGGGGCCATGGTCCTGATGGTCTTCCTCGTGATCTTCGTCCCCATCATCGCCTGTCTCCGCAGGATGACCCCGCTATGATGGAGCTTGAGACGAACCAGAAAGACACGAAGGCACTTTGTGTCTTTGTGTCTTTGTGGTGAGCGTTTGGGGGCTTGGCGTGGCGAAATTCGGCTGGACCGGCACGAGCGACGAGGGCGGCCCGCTCAAGGGCGAGGTCGAGGCGGCGGGCCTCCTGGAGGCCGCCGCGCGGGCGCGCGAAGGCGGCGCCGAGGTCTCTTCCCTCGAGCGTCTCGATGCGCAGGAATCGATCCTCCCCCTCTCGGGCGCGGACGCCTTCTCGTTCTTCAACCGGAGCCTCGCGGAGACGACCCGCGCCGGGCTGCCCCTCGCCCGCGCGGTGCGCGAGGCGGCCGGGCGGGCGGCGAGCGGCCGCTTCCGCCGGACCCTCGGGCGGCTCGAGGCCCTGCTCGAGGAGGGACGGACCTTCGAGGCCGCCGTGGCGGAGTTGCCCGGCGAGTTCCCGCCCTATTACGTCTGGATGGTCCGCGCGGGCACGGCCTCGGGGAACCTCCCGGCGGTGCTCGCGGCCGTAGCCCGGCAGGCGGAGGGCGCGCGCCGGGTGAAGCGCGCGCTCCTGTCGGCCCTCTCCTATCCGGCGCTCGTCCTCCTCGTGGGCGCGGCCGTCGTCACCGGCTTCCTGTTCTCCTTCCTCCCGATCTACAGGGATATCCAGGTGCTGTACCGGTTCACTCCCAGCCTGCCCCTTCGCGCGGCGTATGCGTTCCTCGAGTCGACGGTCCTCCAGTCCGTCGCGCTGGGAGGGCTCGTGGCGGCGGCGGCCGCCGCCTGGTACTGGCTGAGTCGC
>JAHFOZ010000158.1 GCA_023261405.1 Planctomycetota bacterium | reverse complement strand
GAAGGAGGTCACGGGCTGCGACCCCGGGAAGGCTCTCGACTCCTTCTGCCCCTCCCGGAGCGCTACAGCCTCCTACCCGCCTACGCTCCTCATCCACGGCACGGAAGACACGGACGTGCCTTACGATCGATCCGTCGAGATGGCCCGTGCCCTCGAGCGTCTCAAGGTCCCGCACGAGCTCGTCACCGTGCAGGGCGCCGGTCACGGGCTGGCGGGGGCGGATCGGAAGCTCGTGGACGAGGCGAACGCGAAGGCCCACGACTTCATCAGGAAGCACCTCAAGTAGTTTGATCCGCTTACCGGTTCAGGATCTCGAGCGCCATCATGGCCGCGAAGTCGATCGACTCGGTGGTGTTCGAGAGGACCACGACCGCCGTGCGGGTCTCGGGGACGAACCCCGCGAACGAGCTGTATCCGCCCGTACCGCCGTTGTGCCAGACCATCGTCCTCTTGCTCATGGGCAGCGGCGTCACGTGCCATCCCAGGCCGATGCGCGTCCCGCCGCCGTCGGCGTCCGCGCGCGGGACCTGCGAGAGCGCCATGGCCTTCTGGAGCGGCCCGGGTTTCAGGTTGAGGTTGGCGGCGAGGAAGGCGAGCATGTCGTCGGCGGTCGAGCGGAGGGCGCCGGCGCCCGCGAGCGCGGGGATGTCCCAGTTCGGGACCCGCCTGAGCTTCTCGTCGTGGCCCGGGACGAGGCGCGACTTCATCGAGTCGGTGAGCGTGATCCGGGTGTCGCGGAGGTCCAGCGCGTCGCAAATCCTGCAGCCCACGAGCTGTTCGTAGGTGAGGTGGCTCTCGATCGCCAGGAGATGACCCAGCAGGCCGGCGCCGAGATTCGAGTACTCGTACGTCAGGCCGGGGTCGCGCCGGAGCTTGTGTCCCGAGAGGAATTTCGCGAGGCGTTCGACGGTGTAGTCGGCGTACGGGTTGGCCGGGTCCGCGGGGGCGAGATTGGAGGGGAGCCGCGGCAGGCCCGACGTGTGCGTGGCCAGGTGGGCGAGGGTGATTTCCTTGCCCTCCCGCGAGGGGAGGGACAGCGATTCCGGGAGATGCTTGCGCGCGGGGTCATCGAGCGCCAGGTCTCCCCGCTCCACGGCGAGGGCGAGGAGTATGCCGGTTAAGGCCTTCGTGACGGAGCCGATCTCGAAGACGCTCCGGCCGTCGGGGGGCCGCGGGTCGTCCACCGAGCGGCGGCCGTAGCCCCAGGTCGCCGCCTCGCCGTCCTTCAGGACCCCGACCACGAGGCCCATGTGTTTCCCCGAGGCGAGGGCGCGGCGCGCGAGTTCGTCGATGGAATCCCGGAAGGGGGCCGGCGGAGGGGGCGCGGCGCAGGAGGCGGACATGAGCAGGAGCACCCCGGCGATGCGGACTTTCATCGGCGGTCAGGACCTTGCCCACGTTTCCAATCGGGCCCGCTCAGGGGGCGAGTTTAAGGACCTCGATCTTGCGGAACTCCGTGGGATGGCTCTCGGCCTGGATGGAGATCCAGCCCTGCTCGATGATCTTCGGGGCCCCGGCCTCGAGCAGCTTCTTCGCGTCGCCGTCCTTCTCGTCGAGCTGCGGCTCGGTGTACTCCATCACCATCTCGCCATCGACGAAGTGCTTGATGGATTTGCCGCCGCGGACCTCGACCTCGACCGAAACCCACGCGTCTCCGTGGATCGTCTTGGACTTGGAGTTCGTGCAGTGCTGGGTGATGAGCTGACCGCCCATCACCACGTTCGTGCCCGGCGTTCAGAGATTCGCCGTGGAGCGCTTGTCCTTCCCGTTCCCCCCGAGGAGCTGCACCTCGATCGAGACGGGGAAGTTCTGGCCCTTGCCGATGGTCTTGGGATCCTGGCCGTGGAGCATGAGGCCATTGTTCCGCAGCGCCCAGCCGGGGCCCTCCTTGACCTGGTCGCCGACGAAGCGGTACTCCGCGCGGATCTTGTAGTGCGAGAAGGGGTCCTTGTAGTAAAGGTGCCCGAACTTGTTGCCGAACTTCTCGTACTTGTCGTAGCAGACCTTCAGGACGCCGCCCTCCACCCGGAACGTGTCCAGGTAGTTCTCCCCGAGGTCGTGGCCGGCGAACTTGGGCGTCCAGCCCTCGAGGTCCTTCCCGTTGAAGAGGGGGATCCATTTCTCGTCCTGGGTCGATCCCGGCGCGGCCGCCAGGGCCAGCGCCGCCAGCGTCGTGGCGAGTCTTCGCATCATGGCATTGCCCTCCGGCGAAGACTGTAGCAGGAAATTAGCGGCGTTGGGGTTATTTTCCGGCGGGAGAAGCCGAGGCCGCCGGTCCGGCTAATTCCTGTCCTTCTGGTAGAGCCAGTAGGAGAGGGCGATGGGGGCGGCGACGGCCGCAAGATAGAGGGCCACGGTGAGAAGGGAACTGACGGTTCCGGAGACTCCGCGGAGGGCCTCCCCGAGGCCCGAACAGCCTCCGGCCGGGAGCAAAGCCGCGAGGAGCGCGGTGCGCGCAAGCCGGCGCTTCACGTTCATATCCTCTGGACGCCGGGGGAGGACGTTTTCACGGCGTGCAGGATACCCTCGGGGCCGCAGGAGCACAATCTCGATGACGCCACGGGGCTTGTGAGCGCGGGCTACGGCCCGAAGTAGCCCGCAAAGTTGCCGCGGCAGGCGCCCTGGGGGAGCACCCGGTCGGCATCCCCCTTGGGCTCCGCAAGCGTGAACGCAAGCCCCAAGGGGTACTTGCCCGGAGGCTGGCCGCCGTTGTAACGGCCCGCGCCCCAGGCCTCGCCCCTGGCCACGAGGTCGAATCGCGCCACTTTGCCGTCCTTCACCGCGACGAACCCCAGGAGATCGGCCGTGAAGCCGCGGTCGCCCGACGCGGATTCCAGGTGCACCTTCCCCTTCAGCACGCCCTCGGATAGCGTCATCTCCAGTTTCTTGATTTCGCCGCGACTCCAGAAGGGCGGCTCGCCCCGCGTGTTGTCGACGAGGTGGTAGCACGCAATCCGGTTCCGAAGGCGATCGGAGATCCGGCCCTCGACGAGCGACTGGACGTCCTCCTTCTCCAGCCACAGGTGATCGCGGCCGAGGGACTGCTGGAAGATCCTGACCCGGCGGTCCTCGGTCGCGGGGTATCCGCCCAGGACTTTCGTGGTCACGTTCACGACGAGCCCCTGCTCCGGCAGGGGACGGTTGAACCGCGGATCGGGCGCGCCGCTCGCGGCCGGCGACGCCTCAGAGGGCTGGAACTCCTTGAGGGCCTTCTGGAGGAGGCCCTTCAGGTGCTCGGCGCTGTGGGTGTTCGTGGAGCCCAGGAGCTTCCCCTCCGGCGTGCAGATGTACTCCCCCTGGTGGCTCGCCACCTTGCGGTAGAAGTCCCCCTCGGGGTCCCGCTGCTTCTCGATGTGATGGTTGTCCACCGCGACGGGGACGAAGCGGGTCTGGAGAAGGGCGATCACGTCCGGGTCGCTGAAGACCGACACACGGCCGACGATGACGTTGTTTCAGCCGGCCCCCAGCGGATTACCGTCCATCGACCAGATCATGATCGGCTTTTTCTGCGCCGCCGCCAGCTCGCGGGCCTCGAGGAGCGAGATCTTCCAGGGGACCGAGAGCCACGCCTCGTCTTTCGGCGGCTGAAGCTCCGGGTGCAGCTTCTCGAACTGCTCGACGCTCAACCCATCCTGCAGGACGAGAAGGCTCAGAAAGATGCCCAGCATCGCCTCGCTCCCTTTCTTCGGCGTCCTCTACTGATACGCCCGCGGCCCCTGCTTCGCCCTGAGGTCGCAGCAGGAAAGCGCGTCGTGGGGGCGAAGATGGCGCCGGCCGTCGCAGAGGACCGGGTACGCCCGAGGCCGGGACGGACCTCCGGCGGTCGGCCCCGGGGGCGCTCCTCCTGCTTGCGCTCCTTGCCGCGCGACGGATAGAGTAGGTCTCCATATGGCCCTGCGCCGGGCGGTCCTCGCGGCCCTCCTGTGCGGCTGCTCGGCGCCGCCCCCGGGGGATCCCGCGGCGGCCCTGGCGGAGCTTTCCGAGGCGCGCCTTTCGGGCGAGGACCCGGTCCTCAGCGCGCTCGAGGAGCGCGCGCGCGAGGTCCTCGGCCGGATCGAGCATCCGCTCGACAAGGACGCCTGGAACGCGGCGGTGCCGCGCCTGCGCAAGGAACTGGCGAACTCGCTCGGCCTTGCTCACCTGCCGGTCGCCAAGCCGCGTCAGCTCCGTTCGGTGGGGCTGCTCCAGAGGGATGGCTACTCGCTCGAGAAGCTCGTGTGGGAGACCTTCCCGGGCGTGGAGGTCCCCGCGCACCTCTACCGTCCCGACCCGCCGGAAGCCAAGCACCCCGCAATCCTCTTCGTGCCCGGCCACTGGTGGGCGGACTCGAAGACCCGGCCGGACTTCCAGGCCTTCTGCATCACGATGGCGCGCGCCGGCTTCGTGGTCCTCGCGTACGACCCCTTCGGCCAGGGGGAGCGCGGGATCTCGCTGCGCGATCACCGGCGCACGGAGCTGCTGGCCGTGGGTGTGGCCCAGCAGGCCATCGTCGACTTCGAATCGCTCTGCGCCCTCGAGGTCCTGCTCGCGCGGCCGGAGGTGGACCGTGAGCGGGTGGGGATCACCGGCGCGTCGGGCGGTGGCTACAACAGCTGGGTGCTCGCGGCCCTCGATCCGCGAATCGCCGTCTCGGTCCCCGTGGTCGGCACGAGCGAGTTCCACGAGCAGCTCCGCGTGTGCCGCCCGCTCGACTGGTACACCGCCAAGGAACACTGCCACTTCGTGCCCCGGCTCCTTCGGTACGCCAACAACCACGAGCTCGCCGCGATGATCGCGCCGCGGCCCCTGCTGGTGATCTCCGCCCACAACGACCAGAGCTTTCCCATCCCGGGCATTCGCGAAGTGGTCGAGTACGGCCGACGACTTTACGGCGCGCTGGGGAGGCCGGAGCGCATCGGGTATTTCGAGGACGAGAGCACGGGCCACGGCTACCAGAAGCGGAAGCGCGAGGCGGCGTACGGATGGTTCAAGCGCTGGCTGCGCGGGGAAGGGGACGGCGGGTCGTCCGAGGAGCCCGCCTTCGAGATTCCCGCGTGGGACGCCGCGGAGCTCCGCTGCTTTCCCCCCGGCGGAAACCGGCCGGCGGGACCGGGCTTGAACGCGCTCGCGAAGGACCTCCTGGCGGCGATGCCGGCGGCGAAGGAGCTTCCGAAGGACTTCGGTCGGGTCGTCGCGGACGCCCTGGGCCTCGAGCTGCCGCCGCGGCTCACGCAGGCCCCCAAGCTGGAGCGCGCGGGCGCGCGGCTCCAGTGGACGATGCGCGACGGGGTCACGGTCCCCTCGGTCCTCGCGGAGCCGGCCGGGCCATGGCGCGGCGCGCTGCTCGCCGCGGCGGACGCGGGCAAGGAATCGCTGGCCACGGATCCGGCGGTGCGCGCGGCCTTGGAGCACGGGTTCGCGGTGGTCGCGTGCGATTCGCGGGGGATGGGCGAGAACGCGGTCACGAAGCCTGGGTGGGTCTTCGCGGTGAGCCTCCTGCTCGGCGAAAACTTCGTGGGCCGGCAGGCGATGGATCTCGTGGCGGGCTGGCGGGCGCTGCGCGCGCTGCCTCAGCTCGAGGGGAAGCCGGTGGGCCTGCTCGGTTCGGGGCCCTCGGCGTCCCTCGCGGCCTCCTACGCGGCGGTCCTCGAGCCGCGCGCGGCGTTCCTGGTGGCCGAGGGCGGGTTCTGGAGCTACCGGGCCTTCGTGGACCGGCCGTCCTCGCAGCCGGAGTCGTGCCGCCTGGCGGCGCCGGGCGCCGAGAAGACGATCCAGCTCGACCGCGAGATCCCGCACGCGCTCATCCTCTTTGACGCCCTGCGGCGTTTCGACATCCAGGACTTGCATGCCTCGCTCGCCCCGCGCCCCGCGATCGTCTCCGGATCGATCGACGGGGACTGGGCCCCGATCGGCACGGATGACCTGCGTCGTCGGGCCTGGGAAGGCCGCTTTGCCTGGCCCGCGGCCGCCGAGGCGGTTTCCCGCGCGGAGCTGGGAGACCGGGTCGGGAAGGTCCTCGAGGGACTCAGGGCCGAGCCGGTGACCCGGCGCGAGCCCGCAAACCCGGCCTCGACGGTCGAGCGAGGGATGCTGCCCGCGCGCATCCACGTGGCGGAGGACTACGAGACCGGCATCGAGCGGCGGTGGTGGCTTGCGGGGCAGGTTGTGGACGGCCACTGCAGGGGGACGCTGGCGAACGACTTCGACGACAAGATGGGGGATCCGTCGAAGCTCTACACGGCGGTGATCTTCAACCCGGTGCCCGGGCCGCCCATGGGGAAATCCACGCGGCTCGCGTTCCGCTACCGGCTCGAGGGCACCGACGCGCTCCGCGTGCAGATCTACAGCCTCTCGAACGGGTACCACCGGCACCTGACGCTGAGCGGGCTGCCGCAGGGGGCGTGGCAGTCGGCGGCGGTGGACCTGACGGAGGCGCGGCGGCCCGACGGATCGGGGGGACCGCTCGCAGAGGACGAGCGGATCGACGACATCCAGTTCTACACGGACGCGGCTGCGGACCTGCGGATCGACGACATCGTTCTCTACGACGCGGCCGCGGAGGGGGAACTCGGGGCCTTCCCGGCGCGGATTATTTTCCCGGGGTGGTTCGACACTGGAAAGCAGGGACATGAGTGGCCCGGGAGGTTCCTGATCGTGAGCCACGAGAAGCCGCGGACCTGGAAGGCGGCGCGCTCGACGCCGGAGGGAGAGCTGGAGGTCGGCCTGCGCGGCAGACGCCCGCTGCGCGGCCCCGTTCGCCTGCGCTTCCGCTACCTGCTCCGGAATTCGGAGACGCTGGCCGTGGCGCTCCGGGGCGGCGGGAAAGAAGACTTGAGAGCCGCGGTCGCGGATCCCGTAAGGGGGGAGTGGGCCCAGGCGGTGCTGGACTTCCTCCCGGATCCGGGCCGGGAGATCGACGTCGTCGGATTCGAGATCGGGAAGGGGGCGGAACTCCGGGTGGACGACCTGCTGCTCTATGAGCCGGAGAAGGCGCGATGAAGAGGCTGCTGCTCCTGGGCGTCCTGCTGGCGGGATGCGCGTCGGAACCTCGTCGCGCGCCGGAGAGCGTGCCTTTGCGCGGGGTCTTCCGCGACGACTTCTCGAAATTCCCGGCGGGACTCCTCTCGGCGCCCGTGGGCCAGCTCAACCCGGCGATCCAGGAGTACCACTACCTGGCGCACCGCGGCGTGCCGCTGGAGCCGTGGTCGATGCCGCTCGTCTACCTCGACGCCTGGGCGGCGGGCGAGGAGGACGGCAAGCCCTACCTCGAGATGCATCTGGGCCCGGACAACATCCGGATGAATGCGAAACTCTACAGCCCGCAGTTCGTGACCGGGGATCACTTCTTGAAGGACTGCACGGTGGAAGTCTCGGTCAAGCCGCTCTCGAAGGACGACATGGCGGGGCTCGTCTTCCGCTATCACACCAACCGGCATCACTACGTCTTCGTCCTAACGGGCGGGAACAAGGCGCGGCTGGCCGTGCGGCAGCCGATCGAGAAGGAGTACCGCGTCTCCGACTGGCGGGAGCTCGGAGTCGCGGACTTCCCCTATGACGTCCGGCAGTACTACCGGCTCCGCGTGGAGTGCGAGGGGCCGAAGATCCGCGCGTCGATCGACGGGAAGCAGGTGCTTGCCGTCGAGGATTCCGAGCGGCTGCAGGGGAAGGTCGGCCTCACGGCCAACATCCCCGCCCGCTTCCGGGATTTCCAGGTGCAAGGACCCATCGACTTGAAGGAAATGACGGAAGCCGCCCGGGGCGTGTCCCTTCCCGAGGGGGCCCCGCGCCCGGTCCTCTGGAAGAAGTTCGAGACGCCCGTGTACGGCTGCGGCCGCAACGTGCGGTTCGGTGACCTGGACGGCGACGGTCGGCTGGACATGCTCTTCGCGCAGATCATCCCCAAGGTGGACAGCGGAAACTTCGTCGAGGCGAGCTGCCTGACGGCGGTGACGCTGGAGGGGAAGGTGCTCTGGCAGGTGGGGAAGCCGCGGGAGGGGAACGGGCTCCTCACGAGCGACACGCCCTTCCAGATCCACGACGGGGACGGCGACGGGAAGAACGAGGTCTGGCTGATCAAGGACTTCAAGCTCCAGGTCCTCGAGGGGGCCACGGGGAAGGTCCGGAAGACGATGTGGCTCCCGGACGTGCCGGAGGAGTACCGCAAGAAGCAGTTCGAGATCAAGGAGCGCCCGCACGACCTGAACGCGGGGGACTCGATCTCGTTCTTCGACCTCTCGGGGAAGGGGCGGCGCTCCGAGGTCCTGCTCAAGGACCGCTACCGCTTCTTCTGGGTGTACGACGCCGACCTCAAGCCGCTCTGGGAGGGCTCGGGGCAGCTGGGCCATTTCCCGTACCCGGCGGACGCCGACGGCGACGGGAGGGACGAGGTCTACATCGGGTACGCGCGCTGGAGCCCGGAGGGGAAGCAGCTCTGGAGCCACGATACCGAGCTCAAGGACCACGCGGACGCCGTGGCGGTGGGGAACTTCACGGGCGACCCGAAGGCGGCCCCGCGCGTCTATGCCGTGGGGAGCGACGAGGGCTTCCTCGTCTTCGATCTCGAGGGGAACATCCTCAAGCACCAGCGGGTGGGCCACACGCAGAACATGACGGTGGCGAAGCTCCGGCCCGACCTGCCCGGCCTGCAGATCGCGGCGATCAATTTCTGGAAGAACCCGGGCATCCTCACGGTCTTCGACCCGGACGGGAACATCCTCGTCCAGGAGGAGCCGCACCACCACGGGAGCATGATCTTCCCCGTGAACTGGCGGGGGGACGGCCAGGAGTACCTGCTGTTATCCGGCAACGTGAAGGAGGGCGGGATGCTCGACGGGCACCTGAAGCGGGCCGTGATGTTCCCGGACGACGGCCATCCCGACCTCGCCGCCGCGGCGCTCGACGTGACGGGGGACGCGCGGGACGAGATCCTGCTCTGGGACCAGGGTCGCGTGTGGATCTACACGCAGGACCGGCCGTTCGAGGGGAAGAAGCTCTACGCGCCGAAGCGGAGCCCGCACTTCAACGACTCGAACTACCGCGCGCAGGTTTCCTTGCCCGGCTGGAAGTGAAACCGCAGAGTGCGCGGAGACCACAGAATCGGCCGGACGGGTTTCGGCGGCTTCCCCGTGCTCCGCGGTGGGACGATGTGCGGCCCCCTACATCGTGGGCGGGGCGAAGGACTGCCCCGCGGGCGGCAGCTTCTTCCGACGGACCAGGCCCTCGGTCTTCCGGCGGATGATGATCTCGTCCCTGGTGAGCGTGGGCGCGGCGGGGTTGGTGAGGTCGAGGCCGATGCCGCGGACCGCCCCGTTTTCGTCCTTCATCCACACCATCAGCTTGGCGCCGCTGCCGGTGATGGCGAAGACCTCGCCGAAGGAGTACGGGACTTCCAGGATCCGGGCCATCGCGGGGGTCCTCCTGACTGCCTGCAGCATAGCCCGCGTTCGATCCTTTGACAAGCCGCCCGCCCGCGTGGTTGGATGGTCCCATGCTCCGGAGGGCCGCCCTCCTCCTGTGTCTTTGGGGATGCGCCATGCCGCAGGACGTCTCCCCCACTCTGGCCGGACTGTACGACCGCTTCCTCGAGGAGCGCGCCGCGCTCGATCCCTGCTGGGCGACCGGCGTCGGGCTCCACCGGCATGACGGCCGCCTCACGCGCTACGACGACGCCTCCTACGCCGCGCGGGCGAAGCTGGTCGACACGACGCTCGCCCTCGTGACCGAGGACACGCTCGACGCGCGCCTCTGGAGGAGCGACCTTCTCTCGCAGCAGTACGAGCAGCGCCGCCGGGACTACCGGGCGGACTCCCCGGGCCTCCCCTTCGGCGCCGTCTCGGTGCTGCACGACATGCTGGTCAAGGACTACGCCCCGAAGCCCGAGCGGATCGCGGACGCGAACCGGCGGCTCGCGGAGATCCCCGCCCTGGTCGCCGAGGTCCGTGCGAAGCTCGGCCGCCCCCCGCGGGTCTGGACGAAGATGGCGATCGATGACGGCAGGGGGGCAATCTCCTTCCTGGAGGAATTGAAGGAGGCCGACCCGAAGCTCGTCGCCGCGGCGAAGGAGGCCTACGCGGGCTACCTCAAGTTCCTCGGGGAGGAGCTCCTCCCGCGCTCCGACGGCGGCTTCGCCATCGGGAAGGAAGCGTACGACTTCCATCTGCGGAACGACCACTTCCTCGCGATCGACTCGGCGGAGCTCGAGAGGATCGGCCGGCGGGAGTTCGAGTCCACGCTCCGGCAGCTCGAGGCGATCGCGAAGGACTGGCCGGAGGTCCTGGAGAAGATGAAGAAGGACCATCCGAAGCCGGGGGAGCTGCTCGAGGTCTACCGCCGCGAGGTGGGCCGCGCGCGGCGCTACATGATCGAGAAGAATCTCGTCGGCATCCCGGACTGGGAGAAGCTGGAGGTGATCGAGACCCCCGCGTTCCTGCAGAGCTCGATGCCCTACGCCGCGTACTCGCGTCCCGGTCCTCTCGACGCCTCGCGGGTGGGGCATTTCTACGTAGCGCCGGTCTCGAAGGACGCG
>JAHFOZ010000157.1 GCA_023261405.1 Planctomycetota bacterium | reverse complement strand
GTTGTTGGCCCGGAACCCGGTCGCATAAACGTCCAGCTTCTTCCCGTCCTTCGACACGCGGAGGATGCACCCCTGGTGGTTCGTGATCTTGTGGAAGCCGCCCCCGCCCGACCGCACCGGTGAGTTGAAGGCGAAATAGAAATTCCCCTCCGGGTCCGTCTGCAGGTCGAAGCAGAAGGTGTGGAACGCGGTGGTCAGTTCCCAATCATTGTTGAAATTCTCGTAGAAGTCCGCCTCGCCGTCCCCGTCCAGATCGTGCAAGCGGGTGATCTGGTCGTGACCCACGACGTACACCGTGCCGTCCAGGACCTTGAGCCCCAGCGGCTGGTAGAGGCCGGTGGCGAAGCGCTTCCACGAAAGTGATTCGAGCTTCTCGTCGATCCCCTTCACAACCCACACATCACCATCCCAGGTGCAGAGCGCGGCCGACGCCCCGTCCTGGAAGAAATCAAATCCGCCCACCCGCAACTTCGCCTTCCAGGGGTTGGACGCGGGAAGCGTCAGGGCATCGACCACGTACGGGCCCGCATCGGGGCTGACGACCCCCTTCGTCCCGATGACCTCGGGCCACCGTGCGGGCCCGGGCTTCGTGAATTCGCGCAGGTCCTCAGGTGCCGGGGAATCCTGGGTGGCCTCCGCCGACCCGGACAAGAGGATCTTGAAGGACTGGAGGCCCGCCGCCGGCAGGGCCAGGCAGACCTCGCCGTCCTTCACGGACCACGCGGCGCCCGCCGGCATGCCCACCCCGGCCATGTGAAGAGCCCCGGCGAGCACGCCGGTCGCCAGCGGGACCGCTTCCTTGGCCGCCGCCACCCGGAGTTCCATCGGGGAATCCGCCCCCTCGATCCGCACGGTTCGGGCGATGGCCTTTCCCTCCAGGCTCACGCTCTCCAGGACCGAGGCCTTACCGACCGTATACGAAAGGACCACACGGCCTCCATGCAGGTGGAGCCCGCGGTACTTTGCCCATTGCGCCGGAAGCGGGCCGGGCCGGGGGAGAGGAGCGATTGAATCCGCGCGGGGATCCGTGAAGCTCCCATCCCTCGCCCACCCGGGTCCCCGCGGCGCCTCGAACAGGGGCGGGACTCCCAGCGTGGGGCTGGGCCCATGGGCGCCGTCAAAGATGACCCCGGTGAACTTGAGAAGCCCGCCGATCCATCCCGCGGACCACCGCAGTGTATCTGTGTCGAAGATCGCGCCGGCTTCCCAGTTTTCCGACAACTTGACCGCGATCCCGCGCGCGGTAACTTCCACGTCGAAATTCCCCGTACCGTTGTCGAACTTCGCCCCGGGCCGGTGGATGTAGGATGCGGACAGGAAGGGCCCGTAGTCCATGGCGGCGCCCTTCTTCTTGTCCTGCGAAGACTGGGCGTCCCCGGGCCGGCCGGGACCGGTGACGAGACAAACCAGCAGACACGCGGTCGTAAACGGGCGCACGTGCATCATGCCAAGATTCTCCAAGCGTTCAAATACGGCACGCGGCACCCCCCGGGCCCCCCGCCCGCTTCCTATAGCAAGAACGCCCGGGGCCTCACCGGGGGCTCATTGACTTTCGTCTGTCCCTTGGGATATCCTCCTCGGACCGCCATGCCTTCGGAGCGAATCCTTGGGGTCGACGACGACCCCCTCACCCACATGGCCGTCAAGTCGGCGCTCAAGAACCGCCGGTATGAGATCCTGGGCGCCCTCGACGGGCAGGACGGTCTGGACGTCGCCGGGCGCATCATCCCGGACCTCATCATCCTGGACATCACAAGGATCGACGAGCCCCGGCGCCGCATCCGGGGAGCCTGACGATGTCCGTCCCCACGCCGGCCGACGCCCTGGACTCGAAGGCCCTGGCCATGATCCGTCGCATCGGAGGCGAGGACCTCCTCTCCAAGATGATCGGCCTATTCCTGGACCGCGCCCCCGGTCAACTCCACGCGGCCCGCGCCGCGCTGGAGACCGGCGACCTGCGGGCCCTGGCGCAGGCCGTGCACGGCCTGAAGTCCAGCGCCGGACAGCTCGGCGCGTCCCGGGTTGCAAATCTTGCCCAGCAGATCGAAACCCACTGCGACGCGGGACACGCCACACCCTTGCCGTCCCTCTTCGCGGAACTCGAGGCGGCGAACTCGACCGCCTCGGCGCTCCTGGCGCTCCAGAGGGGAGCGCCCAACCCCTGAAGCGGATCGCCGTCCCTGAAGACAATCCGGACAACCGCCTCCTCCG
Source organism: Planctomycetota bacterium (assembly GCA_023261405.1). Taxonomy (GTDB): domain Bacteria; phylum Planctomycetota; class MHYJ01; order MHYJ01; family JACPRB01; genus JACQFK01. The sequence continues at coordinate 8,307 of JAHFOZ010000157.1, read as the reverse complement.
CAGGACGCCGAATTGACCGGGAGCCTCCGATGGGCTAGGATTAGCGGTCGTGCGTGACCTGACCGATCTCTTCAAGGGCGGCCGCCTCGTCGGCTTCATCACCGACGCCAAGGGGCAGATCGTCGCGACCACCCCGGGCGCCGAGAGAATCCAGGGCACGTCACTGAAGGACGTGACGGGGCTCACTCTGCCGCCGTCCACGGAGGACGGCAGCATCCTGCGCTCCCTCAGCCAGGTGCGCTCCTCCGGGTCCCCCATGCACGTGGTCCTGCTCCTGCAGGCGGGCTCCGGGCAGGTCCTCACGCTCCACGTGGAGGATTTTGCCGTCCGCGAGACCTCGGGCGAATTCAAGGGATGGTTCGCCGCGGGGCAGGAACTCGGCCGCTACCAGGCGGAGGCCCGCTGCGCCCAGTCCATCCTCACCACGCTCGTGGATTCCATCGGGGCCGCCTTCTGGGCCTTCGACAAGGCCGGAGTCGTGTCCACCTGGAGCCACCCCTGCGAAACCATGTTCGGAATCTCCCGCGCGGAGGCCGAGGGGAAGCTCGCCACCGAGCGGCTGTTCGCCTCCGCGGAGGCGCTGGGTCTCGCGCTCAGGGAAGCAGGCGATTCCGGCCGCTTCTCCGGGGAACTCGAACTCCTCGACCGCGAGGGCGCCCCCCGTTCGCACCACGTCAGCATCAGCAGGCTCTCCACGGCCCAGGACGAAGTCCTCGGCTACGCCTGCGTGGCCATCGACATCTCCACCCGGAAACGCCTCGAGGAACTCCAGCGCGTGCTCTTCGAAGAATCGCGGGCCGGGGTCCTCATGGCCGAATGCGACACCCTCCGGGTGACTTCCGCGAACGGGAAGGCCGCCGACCTCCTGGCGATCGCCCGCGAGGCGATCGTGGGAAAGCCGCTCCTCGAGGCGATCCCGGGCTTCGATCCCTCCACCGCGCGGCGGGAGACGGCCGGCGACCAGGCTTCGGGCGACGGCCTCCACGAGCGCACCTTCGCCCTGACGCGCAACGACGCGCCCCTCCACCTCGAGACCCGCTCCCGGCTCATTCGCCTCGGCGCCCACGAGTACTTCCTCATCGATCTGCGCGACGTCACGGTGAGGGTACTGGAGGCCGCCCGGCTCTCGGAGGCCCACGCGTTCCTGGAAACCATCCGGGGGGATTGCCCCGAGCCCCTGCTCCTCCTCGACGAGCACGCGATCCTTCAGTATGCCAATGCCGCCGCCGCCCGCCTCGCCGGACTGGAACGGGAATCGCTCCAGGGGTCGACCCTCGAGGGCATCCTGGCGCCCGACCGTCGCGAGCAGTTCCGGGCAAACTTCCGAAAGGCCTTGGAGTCGGGCCCCTCGCGATTCCGGGCCGAGATCCTCCGGCCCGATCGCACCCGGGTGGCCGTCGACATCTCCGCAGGCCCCATCGCCTCACCGGCCCGCCGCTGGGTCCTGGTCCTCCTCCATGACATCACCGAGCAGGTCCGTTCCGAGGAGGAACTTCGCGACGCCCACGAGGACCTCGAGAAGCGGCTGGACGGCATCACCGCCGACCTCACGCGCGTCCACTCCGCCCTGCAGGACGAGACGGCCGACCGGGAGCGGGTCGAGAAATCGCTGCGCGCAGGTCTTGAACGCTCCGTCCGCCAGGAATCGGCCCTTGCCGGTCTCCTGCGAAAGCAGGCTTTGCGCGCCCAGGAACCTGGAGACGCCATCCGACTGACCTTGGAATCGGCGGCCGACGCGCTGGAGGTCGAGCGGGTCTCCGTCTGGAGGTTCGCTCCGGATCGAGCCTCCCTGCGCGCGCTGGCGATCTTCGAGCGCGCCGCGCGACGCCACGTCCTCTCCGAACCGATCGACGCCCAGGCCTTTCCCGATTTCTTCAAGGCGCTCGCCGACGGCAAGACCCTCGCCGCTGAAGAGGCCTCCCGGGAGGAGGCCACCCGCCGCCTCTGGAAGGAACGTCTTTCGTCCGGCGGGGTGACCTCGACGATCCACGTCCCGATCCACCTTGGATCCGCCCTGGAGGGGATCCTTGCCCTCGAGCATTGCGGCCCGCCGCGCGCCTGGGAACCGGACGAGCGGGCGTTCGCCGCCGCGCTCGCGGGCATCACGGCCCTCCTTCTCCGGCAGGCGGACCGGGTCGAGGCCGAGCGCCGTCTGGCGGTGCAAGCCGCGGTCACCCGGCTCCTGGCCGGATGCGATTCCGCGGCGCAGGCCCTTCCCGCGCTCCTCAGGACCGTGGGCGAGGGGCTCTCCTGGGTCGCCGGCGCATTCTGGGGCGTGGACCACGAGAGCGACGTGCTCCGCTGCGGCGGGTTCTGGAGCCTCCCCGGCGTCCAGGTTGCCGAGTTCGCGGCGGCCACGCGCAAGGGCGAGATTGCGCCCGGCGCCGATCTCCCGGGCCGGGTGCGCGCGACGTCGCGGCCTGCCTGGATCCCCGATGTCGTGAAGGATGACGCCTTCCCGCGCTCCCCCCAAGCCGCCCGGGAGGGGCTCCATGCGGCCTTTGCGGTGCCCGTACTCGACGGGGTCAACGGGCTGGGGGTCCTGGAATTCATCAGCCGGGACGTGCGGGATCCCGACCCGGACCTTCTCTCGGTACTCGGCGAGATCGGCCGCGAGTTCGGCCAGTTCCTCGCGCGCAGACGGGCGCAGGCCGAGACCTTCCGGCGCGTGGAGGAGGCGAGGCGGGCCTACGAAGAACTCAAGAAGGCGCAGTCCGCGCTCATCCGGTCCGAGAAGCTGTCCTCGATCAGCATGCTGCTGTCCGGTTTTGCCCGCGAGATGAACGCCCCGCTGGGCGCCATCCAGGGCAAGCTCAAGGAGCTTGAATCGGCCTCGGACGAGATGGCCCTCAAGGCCACCGAAGGGATCCGCGGGAAGAAGGTCTCGGAGGTGCAGAAGCGGAACCGGGCGCTACGGGGGACGATCCGCGGGACCGCCGAGCAGGCCCAGCGGGCCCTCGGGATGGTGGAGGACTTCGGCGAACTCTCGCGGGACCCCCGCAGTGGGGAGCCGGTGGACCTCCTTCCGCTCATCGACGAGGCGCTCGCACTCCTTCCTAAAAGGCTCCTCAAGCCCGGCGTCAAGGTGGTGAAGCAGGTCAAGCCCCTTCCCCCTCTGCGCTGCATCCCGGGGCAGATCGTCCAGGTGCTCCAGCACCTGCTTCAGAACGCGGCGGAGTCGATCGAGAAGAAGGGGACGATCCAGGTGCGCGCGGAGGCGCGGAAGGGATCTGTGGCGATCGAGGTTTCCGACACGGGATCGGGCATGGCGCCCGAGGTCCAGGCCCTGGTCTTCGATCCCTTCTTCACCACCAAGTCCGGGCGCAGCGGCATGGGGCTCTCCCTGGCTGCGATGATCGTGCAGAACCACGGCGGGAAGATCGGCCTGAAGAGCAAGCCGGGCCGGGGCTCGACGTTCACCGTCGAGCTGCCGCTCCAGGAGTAGAGGGGTTCACGGCTGGCCTCCCCAGCCGACGCCGGACCGCGACCGCTGGAGCAGCGAATCCGGCGGGGCCAGCACTCCGATCGCCCAGCCGAGGCCCGCGGGCGCCTGCCCTTACATGGGTCAGGCCTGGCGGCAGGTTTGCCGCTGCCGGCCGAGGCCGTCGATGCCGAGTTCCATGACGTCACCCGCCTTGAGGTACCAGGGAGGCTTCTGGCCCAGGCCCACGCCCGGCGGCGTACCGGTCGTGATGACGTCCCCCGGCTCGAGGACCATGAACTGGCTCAGGTACCACACGAGGTGGTGCACGCCGAAGACCATCGTCCGGGTGTTTCCGGTCTGGACGCGCCGGCCGTTCACCTCCAGCCACATCCCCAGGCTCTGCGGATCTCCGACTTCGTCCGCCGTGACGAGCCAGGGGCCGAGAGGGTTGAACGTCTCGCAGGATTTCCCCTTGTCCCAGCCACCGCCGCGCTCCAGCTGGAAGTTCCGCTCGCTCACGTCGTTCGAGATGCAATAGCCGGCGACGTGCGCCGCGGCCGCGCCCGGGTCGGGGACGTACCGGGCCGTGCGTCCGATCACCACGCCGAGTTCCACTTCCCAGTCGGTCTTCTGGCTGCCCCGTGGGATGAGCACGTCGTCGCAGGGTCCGGAGACGGTGTTCGACGCCTTCATGAAGACCACGGGCTCGGGGGGGATGGGCATCCCGGATTCCTTCGCGTGATCGGCGTAATTCAGCCCGATCCCGATGACCTTGTAGGGCCGCGCGACGGGCGCCCCCGTGCGGCGGCCTTTGAGGTCGATCTCGGGGAGCGCTCCGGTCGCGAGCCCCCTGAGTTTCCCGAGTCCTCCGGCCTCAAAGAACGCAGAGTCGTAATCGCGCACGTGCGCGGAGACGTCCAGCACGCGGCCGTCGGCCGCCACGATCGCGGGCTTCTCGAGGCCCGGTTCGCCTACGCGGATCAGTTTCATCGCTGCCTTCTCCCTTATCGAGGGGCCGATTATACAACGGCGTGGCGGACCTTGAGACGGATTCGTGGGTCAGCGAACCGGGGCGGCGTGAGGCGGATGGCCGGACCTTGAGCAGACCTTCTTCAGGGGGCCGGACTTCTTCTTGCAGTCTTCCGCGTGCTTGAAGTCCCCTTCGATCTCGGCGGAGGCGGCGCACGACGGGCACTCATACCGGATGCGCGCCCGGTCCACCGCCTTCGTGACGGGGTCCGTCTTCGAGCAATACTCCACCTTTACGGGCTTCTTTCCGCAGGTCGCACACGCGCCCGCCTTCAGGTCGCCCACCGCAAGGTCCATTGCGCAATCCCTGCAGTAGTCGGCCTTGACGATCTTATCAGCCGGACAGGGGGCCGGCTGCTTCTCGGAGGCCTTGAACTCCGGGACGGCGGCGAGATACGCCTGGGGATTGTCGGAGAACTTCCGACGGCATCCGTTTCAGCAGAACCCGATGACCTGCCCCTCGTGGACCACCGTGATGTCCGGCTTGGATGCGTACTTCGGCCCCTTCACGGGGCAGGTGGCATTGATGGGCTTCCCGGCCTGCAGGGCGGCAAGGCTGGCCAGTCCGGCCAGCACTGCGACGCACACCTTCATACCTAGCCTTACGTGACGCAAGGGGGGCAAGAGGAACGATATACCTTATGGGCTTTGAAATTCCCTCCCCGGCCCGGGTGTAACCTAGGCATGGATCCGCTGCCAGGAAGGCGGCGGGGGGCGGGATTCTCGGGTAACACGGTCCTACCGGCAGGGCCATGCCGGGCGGCCAGAGAGAGGCTTTGCATCATGTGTGAGAACCACGGGGAATCCCTTCCCGTCGATCCCTCCCGTGCCCCGATGCCCCGCCGACGCGAATTCCTCTACTCGGGCCTCGTGGGAGGCCTCGGGCTGACGCTCGGGGATTTCTTCAAGGCCAAGCATGCGGTCGCCCAGCAGAAGTACTACGAAAGCAAGGAAGGCCCTGCCAAGGGCCTCATCCACATCTTCCTGCCCGGCGGATGCGCCCATCAGGAGACCTGGGACCCCAAGCCGAGCGCCCCCATCGAGTACCGCGGGCCCCTTGGCGTCATCCCCACGAAGATCAAGGGCGAGGTGTTCAGCGAGAACATGAAGCATACGGCCGAGATCGCCGACAAGATCGCGGTCATCCGGTCCATGACTCACAACGAGGCGGCCCACGAGCGCGGCACGCACAACATGTTTACCGGGTACCGGCCCAGCCCCGCCCTCTCCTATCCCAGCATCGGGAGCGTGGTCTCCCACGAGTTCGGATCCCGCAGGAACATGCCTCCCTACGTCTGCATCCCCGGCGTGCCCAACGAGTTCGCGGGCAGCGGGTACCTGAGCACCGCCTACGGTCCCTTCGCCCTCGGGAGCGACCCCGCGGCCAAGAACTTCCAGGTCCGCGACCTCGCCCTCCCTGGCGGCGTGAGCGCGGACCGTTGGGCCAAGCGGCAGGGATACCTCTCCACCGTGGACGACCACTTCCGCTCCCTCGAGAAGTCGGACTCGCTCACCGCGATGGACTCCTTCTACCAGCGCGCCTACGCGATGATCAGTTCCAAGGAGGCGCGCGAGGCCTTTGACCTGTCGAAGGAGCCCGACGCGCTCAAGACCGCCTACGGCGACAATTCCGCCGGCATGCGCATGCTCATGGCCCGGAGGCTGATCGAGGCGGGCGTCCGCCTCGTTTCCCTCACGTATGGCGGTTGGGATCATCACGACAACATCATGCAGGCCATCAACCGGCAGGTCCCCTCCTTCGATCAGGCCTTCGCCGCCCTCATCAAGGACCTCGAGCAGCGCGGGATGCTGGATTCCACGCTCGTCATGGTCTCCTCCGAGTTCGGACGGACCCCCAAGATCAACGGGACCAACGGCCGCGACCACTGGCCCAAGGTCTTCAGCGTCGTCCTTGCCGGCGGCGGCATCCGGAAGGGAATCATCTACGGAGCCTCGGACTCCACGGCCTCCGAGCCGGATCGCGACCCCGTGGGCGTTGCGGATCTGGCCACCACCGTCTACAACCGCCTCGGGATCGTGGCCGACAAGGAACTCATGGCCCCCGGCCCCCGGCCCATCGAGATCGTGGACGGCGGCAAGGTCATCAAAGAACTTTGCGCCTAAGGGGGAAGCCGTGAGGACGACCTCGCGATCCGCCCTCGCCTTTCTCGTCAGCCTGCCCGTGATCTTGTCGGGACGTCCCGCCGCGGCGGAGACGCCGCAACTGTCGCGCGTTTCACCCTCGGGCGCGGAGCGCGGCACTCTCGTCGAGATCACTCTCACGGGCGCCCGGCTGAAGGACTCGCTGGGCCTCTTCTTGTACAAGCCTGGCCTGGAAATCCTTCACCTGGGTGAGGCCAGCGACACATCTCTCAAAGTGTGCCTCTCCATCGCCGCGGACTGTCCCCTGGGAGAGCACCCCCTGCGCATCCGGACGGCCACCGGAATCTCGGAACTCCGCACCTTCTGGGTCGGCCCTTTCCCCGTGGCGGACGAAGTCGAACCCAACAGCGAGTTCGCCAAGCCGCAGAAGATCGAGTTCGAGCGCACCATCGTGGGCGTCATCCAGAACGAGGACGTCGACTACTTCTCCGTGACCGCAACGAAGGGCCAGCGGATCACCGCCGAGGTCGAGGGCATCCGCCTGGGCGTCGCCCTATTCGACCCGTATGTCGCCATCCTGGACACGAAGCGCTTCGAGCTCGCCTCCTCCGACGACACCGCCCTCCTCCTGCAGGATCCGACGGTTTCGCTGATCGCGCCCGAGGATGGGACTTACATCCTGCAGGTGCGCGAGAGCAGCTATGGCGGGGGCGAAAACGGCTCCTATCGGCTCCACGTGGGCACCTTCCCGCGCCCTCTCGCCGTTTACCCCGCCGGCGGCAAGGCCGGCGAGACCCTGGAGGCGACCTTCGTCGGGGACGTGAAGGGGCCGATCCGCCAGAGCATCCCTCTCCCGACGCAAGCCTCCGGGCGCATCCCCGTCTTCGCCTGCGAGAACGGCAAGATGCCCCCCTCCCCGAACTACGTGCGGATCTCCGACTACCCGAACCTGCTCGAGGTCGAGCCCAATAACGACCGCGCCCACGCTACGAAGACCGACCTGCCGCTGCCGGTCGCGCTGAACGGGATCATCCAGGAAAAGGGGGACCAGGACTGGTTCCGCTTCAAAGCCACGAAGGGTCAGTCCTTCGAGATTCGCTGCCACGCCCGCTCCGTGCGTTCGCCGCTCGACGCGGTCCTGAGCGTGTGGCAGGCCGGGGGCGCCCAGATCGCCGCCAACGACGACCAGGGCGGGCTGGACCCCGCGCTCCGGTTCAGCGCCCCCGCCGACGGCGAATACGAGGTCCTCGTGGCCGACCATCTTGGTAGCGGCGGCCCCGCGTACGTCTATCGTGTCGAGTTCGCTCCTGTCCAGCCCTCGGTTTTCACCCACATCCCCGCCTACGACCGGGAACCCCGCGGGCAGACCCGGCAATGCGTGGCCGTCCCCAAGGGCAACCGCTTCGCGACGTGGATCCGGGTCAACCGCACCGGATACGGCGGCGACATGAACCTCGCCTTCGAGGGCCTCCCGGCCGGAATCACCGCCCTGTGCGACCCGGTCGCCGCGGCCGTGGACCGAGTCCCCGTGGTTTTCGAGGCCGCCGCTGACGCCCTGGTGGCCGGAAGTCTCGCGGGCGTGATCGCCACGGCGGCCGATCCTTCCGTGAAGTTGAGCGGGGGTTTCCAGCAGGAGGTGAACCTCGTGCTGGGGCCACCCAACAATACCGCCTACTACGCGACGACCGTCGACAAACTTGCCGTCACCGTCGCGGAAGAAGTGCCGTTCAAGATCCGTATCGTGGAACCCA
>JAHFOZ010000156.1:9780-10531 GCA_023261405.1 Planctomycetota bacterium | reverse complement strand
GATCGAGGCCAGCAGCTTCCCGCTGGGCGCCGCGGCGTAGGTCCCCTGGCGGCTCGCGGTGGGCACTGTTTTCCCCGCGTAGTGACCCTGCTCGGCGATCTTCTGGAAGAGCTCAGCCTCAGGGCCGCGCGCGGGCTTCGCCTGGAGGTAGCCGCATTCGTCCGCGGCGGGTATGAAATTCCGGGCGATCTCGTGCAGCCGCGGGTCGGACCAGACGTACCGCCGGCCCTTCACGCCGTTGTTTCAGGTGCAGGCGAGCGGGTGGCCGTTCATCGCCCAGAGGAGGATGGGCTTGTCCTGCTCCTGCGCCTCGACGACCGCCTCCCAGAAGGCGGGGCGCCAGGGGATCTCGCGCCAGGCGAGCTCCTCGCGGCCGGGGATGATCTGCGCGGCGAGCTTCTCGTGCGCGGAGTCCTGCAGCGCCGCGGCCGCCTTGAGCGCCGCAATGGCCAGCAGCGCCGTCAGCGTTTTCATCCCTGCAGATCCTCCCCAAGATAGTACAGTACCCCTCGCGGGTACGCATCCATGAATCTCAGGACGCTGGTGGACGACCTCTGCTCACAGAGGTGCTCAGGCCGGGCGCCCGGCACGCCGGGGGGCCTGGCGGCACGCGAGATCGTGGTGGAGGGCTTCCGCCGCGCGGGCCTGCATCCCGAAGTCCGGCCGGCCCCGGGCTGCGGCGGGGCGAACGTGGTGGCGCCTCTGGCGGGGAAGAGCGACCGCTGGGTGCTCGTGGCGGCCCACTACGACC